>JAABSQ010000239.1 GCA_011390315.1 Desulfobacteraceae bacterium | reverse complement strand
GGTAGACGCCTTTTTCAGCGGTTTTCAGGGCCTGCGCACTGATGTCGACGGCATCGATTTGAAACCGCCCGTGGCCAAGCCCCATCTCCTTCAGGGTGATGGCGATGGAATAAGGCTCTTCACCGGTGGAGCAGGGCATGCTCAATATGCGGAGTCGGGCATTCCGGTTTTCGGGAAGCCATTCGCATTCCAGATATTGCCTCAGCAGGAGAAACGCTTCCGGGTTTCGGAAAAACCAGGTCTCCGGCACCACCACCTGTTCGATCAGTGCCTCCCATTCATCGGGGCGACGATGCAGGCATTCCAGATAGGCCTCGATGCCGGGCAGGTTGCAGGCGGCGGTTCGGCGAAGCACGGCCCGGCGAATGGTTTCGGGCCCGACGGTGTCCGCCGCCAGTCCGATGCGCTCCTCCAGAAGGGATGCAATGGCCTCAAAGGGCATCCGGCTTCCCCTCCGTTTCCGGCAGCCCGATGCAATCCGGCAGGTAGTCCAGATCGATGCGCTGGATCAGGGTCTTGTCTTCGATCATGACCGCCCCCAGGTAGGGGGTTTCTTCAAACCGAATGGGCGGAGATGCGGCCGCCGTCTCCAGGCGCCGAACCGTTTCGGTCACCCGCTCGGCGATAAGGCCCAAAAGAGACGGGGTTTTCCGATGGCCGTAGTAATCCACCAGAATGATTCGGGTGGACAACCGCATTTCACAGGGCCGCCCCTGGATCAGCCGCTTCAGATCAATCACCGGAACAATGTCGCCCCGGTAATTGAAAAACCCGCCGAACCATTCGGGCGCATGGGGGGCCCGTTTCAGGGTCATCATGGGAACGATTTCCCGGATTCTTTCGCAGGTGATGGCGTAAGCCGAATCCCCGAGGTAAAAGAGCAGGGTCAGCATAAAACCTGTGTCCGTTCTCCTGATAGATCACATATCCTCATAAATATTCAACCTATTTATATCAGAGTGGAATACCATGACAAGGGTAAAAATCCCCGCTCGGGATTTGGGCTTGACACCCGCATAAATATCCCGCATAAAAAATGCGTCACTCCCATATAAAAGCGATGCCGCGCGGCTGCCGGCGCCGGTTTTTATTTGAGACCGATCACCCTCGCCGTCGGCAGCCCCGGCCCTATGATCCGGAAGGGGCGCAATCGCCGAAAGCCGGGCGCGTGTTTATAAGGCGGGGAAGCCGACGTGTATGCCTCATTGCCGAAAGTCCAGCTGCCGAGGATATGGCGAAGGTATCGGGGGTCGGTTTCAAACCGGTCCAGAGCGGCGGGAATTTGATCTTCGTCCATTCGGCGGGAAAAGGGGCAATCCCAGATCACCCATTGCCCATGTTCGGCGTCGAGGGCGAAATAGTCGAAGGGGAATATACGGCAATCGGGGGGGCGCACCGGGTAGACGGCGCAGGTTTTGCGTTCGGGATCGAAAAAAGTGCAGTACCCGTCGGACCGGCATTTGAGGTGAAAACCCTGTTCGGTCTTCTCATAGAATTCAGCGGCGCCCGTTTTCTGAATCAGCCGAATGTCTTCCCCGGAGACCGGCGGCGGAGAGAAGTGGCGGATCGAACAGCACCAGCGGGTCTTGCACTCTCGAATGCAGATGGAGTCGATGATGGTTTGAGGGATACCCATGCGGCAGAAGGATCGGGGTATGTAGAATGATCAAATACTCGGTTGAGAAGGCCGCTTCCGGGTTCCTTTCCCCGGGCTGAACGGCTTCGGCCTTGATGAACCGGAGTATCCTGCTTTGCAGACCTTCTGTCAAGGAGGAGTTGATATTCAATTTCAGAACAGACAGCGAGTGCCATGATTATCCGATGCGACAACTGCGCCACCGCCTTCGATCTGGATGAAAAGCTTCTGAAACCGACGGGGACCAAGGTCCGCTGCGCCAAGTGCAAAACCGTCTTTCTCGCGCGTCCGCCCGAACCCCCGGGAGCGGATGACCCGGAGACACCGCCTTCCATACCGAAGCCGCCGCCTGACCCGCCGCCGTCGGAGACCCCGCCTCTCCGATCCAAACGATACATCTCCTTTCGAAAACGGTTGATGATCTTTGCCCTGCTGTTGATCGGCTTTTTTGCGGTCATCGTCATTCCGGTGGAGCTTTATCGGCCGATTCAGGAGCTGCACCGGCTGATCGAGAGCGCCCGGACCCTGATCGCGGGCATCCGCTCCTCGGTGAAGCCCGAGGAACTGGCGCGAATGAACGAGTTCGCCCTGAGGACCATCGACAACAGCTCCATTCAGTATGACCGGAACCGGGAGTATTATTTTCTGGCTTTCAACATGATCCTCATGGAAGGAAAGATCCTTCCCGAAGAAGAGGTGTTGAAGTACGACGAGGCCCTCGCGTATTTCGGCGGCCCGGAGGGCTTCGACTATGAAAAACTCAAGGAGACCGGTATTTACTGGAATCAGCGGTTTCTTCTGGACAAAGGGGTTCTGGAGATTTTCCGTAAGTACAAGTTCCTGCTGCGGAAAGCCGTGGAAGAAGCGATCGCCGCCGGGTTTCAGCTCAGCGGCATCATGATCATGATCGATTCCGGCAAAAAGGAGGGCTTTTTTCTAAACCACATCGCCTATGTGGTCGACAGTTTCGACTGGTGGGGATCGGGGTACAGCGGAGAACCTTATGTTATCGAGCCCGATTCCGAGTTCTGGCGCCGGGCGGCCCTGATCGGAGTGCCCGGGTACGGTCACAATCCCATCCATGATCCGAAAAATTGGTATCTGCCCCGGTTCGACACCGATGCCGACGGCGCCTGGTTCAGCGTCTGGCACACCGCCGAAATCAACGGCCTCTTCAATCTGTTGAACGTCGACTTCGAAGCCAGCCGGATCAAACGGATTTTGTGGATGATCACCGGGGTGGTGGTGGGCGCCGTCCTCCTGTTGCTGGTGATCTCTTATCTTTTCGCCCACTGGTACAGCCGGCTGGTGACCCGGCCCATTCGAGAATTGACCCGGGGGGCACAGGAGGTGTCGGCCGGAAATTACGACTATGAGGTGCCGGTGATTTCCGCAGATGAGCTGGGGGAATTCACCAAACAGTTCAATCAAATGACCCGGGGCCAGCGGGAACGGCTCAATCTTCTGGAAACGATGGAAAAGTTTTTGTCCAAGGAGCTGGCCGAAAAAGCGGCCGAGCGGGGGTTGGTGCTGGGCGGGCAGAAGTCGGAGTGTACCGTCATGTTCACCGATTTCGCCGGTTTTTCCACGATTACGCAGAAGATGTCGGCCACCGAATCGGTCAACATCCTCAACTCCTATTACGACGGGCTGATTCCCATTATCAAAAAATACGGCGGGTTTCCCGACAAATACATCGGGGATGCCATCGTGGCCCTGTTCGGAGCCCCGGTCCGGCTGGAGGACCATGCCGAGCGGGCGGTGGCCTGCGCCATTGAAATGCAGTGGAAAATGCGGGACATCAACAGCCGCCGAAAACGGGAGGGGAAGACGGTGTTCGAAATGCGGATCGGCCTCAACAGCGGCGAGGTCATCGTCGGGGCCATCGGCTGCGACAAGAAGCTGGAATACACCTCCATCGGAGAGACAACCAACCTGGCCAACCGAATGGAATCGATCTGCGACATCGGCCATGTGATGATGGCCGAGGGCACCTACAACCTGATCCAGGAGATCTTCTTCAAGGGGGTTCATATCCGCCGAACCCCGGACCGGATTCAGGTCAAGGGATATCCAGAACCGGTTTCCGCCTTTCGTATCTTTGTGGACAACCGGGAGATCGGCAAAAACCCGCAGGGGGCGGAATCGATCCGGTCCTTCTACTCCTACACGGAAGTCGACCACGAACTGAAGTACAGCGCCAAAGAGGTGGAGGGGGTGGCCTTCGCCCGCACCGCCGGCTACGTGCGGGACTGAAGGCGTCGATTCCGTTCCCGGACTACAGCCCCGGCAGATCGCCGAATTCTTCCCGCAGGTAGGGGGGCAGGGAAAACCAGCCTTTGACCCCGTCCGGGGTCAGGGTCTTGAGCCCCGGTATGGATCTCAGGTAATCCGCGGAGACCCGTTCGGGATCCAGGTCGGTCCGCCCTTTTCCGGCCAGCAGGAAACCCCAGGACCCGGTGGCGTAAAAAGGGATGGGGATAGCCAGGGGTTTCAGGACGGAGAAATAGGGGGCCACCAGCGGAATCACCTCGAACCAGGTTTTTTTGTAGAACAGGAAATCGGCGATGATCTGCATCATCACCCCGCCCGGCTTCAGGGCCCGGGCCGATTTTGCATAGAAGGCCTCCGAGATCAGCGGGGATTCGAAAAGATAGGGGTCGGTGGAATCGATGAGCAGGGCGTCCAGGGATGCTTCCGGACATTCGTCGAGGTAATCGAATCCGTCTCCCACCCGCACCCTCAGCCGCTCGTCCGATTCACAGGCCGCCCATTCCGGAAACCACCGGCGGCAGATCGTCAGGATTTCCGGGTCCAGTTCGCAGAGGGTCAGCCCGGTCACGAATGAATGCTTCAACACCTGCCGCGCCAGGGCGAAATCCCCGCCGCCGATGATCAATACCTCCTGATCGCCTTCCCCCATGGCCAGGGGAATATGGGCCATGGGCTCATGGTAAAAGGCTTCCATGGATTCGCTCACATTGAAGATATTGTCCAGCATCATCACCCGGCCCGCTTCCCGAGTGTCGAACACCAGAATGTCTTGGTATCGGCTTCGGCCCTGATACAGAATCCGCTCCGACCGGAAGAAATTGCCGTATGATTCGCCGTCTCTGTCGGTAATATATATGCCGCGTTCCATGCGATCCCTCTCCTGATTTTTTTGGTCTTTTCGACGCCCGAGGTGATGATTCGTCCCCCTGAATATTATGGCATACGGGTCGCCGCTTCGCAAGAATATTCACCCGGCCCCTGACCTGTAATATGCGAATTCCTATGGAAAAACCGCCCTTCGGCTCGATCCGGCAAAAATCTTGACACACCGGTGAACCCTATGATAATTTCTGAAAAATTTCAAAATTATAGCGCGAAACATCCGCTCGCATCAGACGCTTTTCCGGAAAACGGATACATGCAGGCATGTCATGAAAGATAAAAAACAGGCGAATTCGACAGACAAAACCGCACCCGCCGAACCCACCGGGAACGGCCGGCCCGGCAAGGGTCAGACCCTCGATCTGACCTCGGGAATGGTGGTGGAAACCCGGTTCGATGAAAAAACCATCTTCGCGCCCGGCGGCGATCTGGAGGCGCTGGATCTGTCGATGGAGGACGTGATCGAACCGGTGGAAGAGACGGTGGCCGTTCGGGATGCCCGGACGGTGGTCATTCCCCCTTCCGAGGCGGATGCGGATGATACCCTCGAGGTCGATGCGGGGGAACGGTTTGTAGACTCCCGAGAAGATGCCTCGGAAGCGCCTCTTCTCACTCCCGATCCCGAGGCCCGGCCCGAAGAAGCCGACGCGGCGGAGATTCCGGAGTTCGACTTGCCCTTTCTGAACCGGGACGATGTCACCCTGGTGGATCCCATCGACGGGCGAAAGGATGAAGAAGACGACCCGAAAGATTCGAACGGAGCGGCGATCGAGACGCCTTCGGCATCATCCGACGACGCCGAATTCGAGGGGTACCAGGAAACGGTGTTCGATCGGGATGTCAGTACCGTCATCGCCCCCATCTCCGAAGAGGGTGATCCCGGAGTGATCCCGAATGTGGAGGAGGACGAAGTTCTGGATCTCGATGATGCCATGATCGTTCCGGCGGAAACGGACGGCGGGCCTTCAGGTCCGGATTCGGAAGACGGTCCGGAAGCGGATACCACCATTCTGGATCTCGGCGGACGCACCCTGTACACGCCGAAGAACCCCGACACGGAAGATGAAACCGCCTATTCTGCCGATTTCGACGAGGAGGAGCCGATCATCGACCTCGGGGCCGAAACCGTGGTCATTCCCGACCGGCCGAAAGAAACCCCGCCAACCGATGCCGATGAACAGGCCGATGTAGACCTGGACGCAAACACCATCCTCACCGATCCTTCTATTGCGGGCGCCCCCCCGCCGGAACCCGATCCGAAAGAGGAGATTCTCGAACCCGAGCCGATTCCGGCAGAGTGGAATTCCGGGAAAACCGAAGCCGCCGATCGCCTGGAGGAACCTGCCGAAGAGCTGTTTCAGGCGGAGGACCCGGATGAACCGCTTCTGAAAGAAGACCCGGCCGATCGCCGGGCCGATGAGGATTTTTCTTCCCGAGAGGGGCTCACCGCCCTGGATCTTTTCGACAGTTTCAGCGAGGCGGAGCAGGGTCCGGATCTGACCGATCCCATCGGCCTCATCGATGTGCTGGGTGCGGATACCGGTGACGCCGAACCCGGGAACGACTTCCTGAGCCGGTTGGAACAGGGGGTTTCGTCCGAAGAAACACCGTCCGAAGCGGAGGCGTTTCCGGCCGGAAAAATTCCGGTGGAATCGGCTCGGGACGCATCGGAGCCGAAGCCCGAAACGCCCTCCCCCGATCCGCAGACGGTGGAACCGGAACCGGCCCCGAACACATCCGAAGACACATCCGAAGACGCATCCGAAGACACGCCCGAAGAAGCCGAAGCCCGTTATGAAGCTGTGCAGGAGGGGCCGGGGCCTGAAGCCGAATCCTTCGAGGAGATCGATTCCGGGGCTTTCGAGGAAGCCGAAGACCCCGAATTCGAATCGGAGGGGATGGCATCCGTATCCCCCGAGCAGCTGGAAGCGGCCCTGGAGCGGGTCATCGACCGAATTTTTACCGAAAGAATCGAAGGGATTCTTCGGGAAGTGATCGAAAAAACGGTGTCCGAAGAGATTCAAAAATTGAGAGGCGCTTTGCTTGAAAATATCGCCGTGGACGACGACCTGTAACCCTTCCATTCATATGCCTTATTCGCCGGATGTACCCGGGGTCGTCGGTCCGGCGACCCCGGCCGGCCGCCCGCCGTATTCTCCGCTTTTTCCTCTCCGACCCGGCCGATACCCGGCAGCCGCACCTTCGACAGCGTCGTCCCGGCGAAATTTCCCATGAACAGCGCACCCCTCTCTTGATTTATGGATCGGGACATTATAAGTGTACCGGCTTTGTATACGACCCCGATCTGCGGGCGTCGGGATGGTGAAAAGCGGATATTCAATCAGACGAGAAAAGCTTGACAGGAGCTTGAAAAAAATGAGTAACAATGTGCTGGACAAGGGCTATGAGCCCCACGATGTGGAAAAACGCTGGTATCGATACTGGGAAAAAGAGGGGCTTTTTGCGGCCGAACCCGAGAGCGACCGGCCGAGCTTTTCCATTGTGATTCCTCCGCCCAACGTCACCGGGGTGCTTCATATGGGGCATGCCCTCAACAATGTTCTTCAGGATATCCTCTGCCGGTACCGCCGGAACAAGGGCGACAATGTGCTCTGGATGCCGGGGACCGACCATGCCGGGATCGCCACCCAGAACGTGGTGGAGCGCCAGCTGGCCCAAGAAGGCAAGGATCGCCACCAGCTGGGGCGGGAAAAATTCATCGAACGGGTCTGGCAGTGGCGGGAGCAGTCGGGCGGGGCCATCATCAACCAGCTCAAGCGGCTGGGCGCCTCCTGCGACTGGGACCGGGAGCGCTTCACCATGGACGAAGGGCTGTCCCGGGCCGTGCGAAAGGTGTTTGTCCGGCTCTATGAAGAGGGGCTGATCTTTCAGGGCGACTATATCATCAACTGGTGTCCCCGGTGCCATACCGCCCTGGCCGATCTGGAGGTGGAGCACGAGGAGCTGGACGCCCATCTGTATTACATTCGGTATCCCTTTCCGGATGGAGAAGGGGGGATCACGGTGGCCACCACCCGGCCGGAAACCATGCTGGGGGATACCGCCGTGGCCATCAATCCCGAGGATGAACGCTACAGCGGCCTTCGGCACGAAACAGTCATCCTTCCCCTGATGAACCGGGAGATTCCGGTGATTCGAGACGCTTACGTGGACACCTCCTTCGGAACCGGCGGGCTCAAGGTGACCCCGGCCCATGATCCCAACGATTTCGAGATCGCCCGGCGCCATGATCTTCCGGCGGTCAAGGCGATCGGGGATGACGGACGGATGACCGCCGAGACCGGACGGTTCGAGGGTCTGGATCGGTTCGAATGCCGGGAAGCGGTGCTGAACGCCTTACGCGATGAAGGGCTTCTGGAAAAGATCGATCCGCTTCATCACAGCGTGGGCCACTGCTACCGGTGCCGCACCGTCATCGAACCGAATCTCTCCCGGCAGTGGTTCGTCAAGGCCAAGCCCCTGGCCGACAAGGCCATGAAGGCGGTCCGGAAAGGCCAAACCCGGATCATTCCGGAGATGTGGACCAAGACCTATTTCGACTGGCTCGAAAACATTCGGGACTGGTGCATCTCCCGCCAGATCTGGTGGGGGCACCAGATTCCGGCCTGGACCTGCCAAGAATGCGGGGAACAGATCGTGGCCATGGAAGATCCGGCCGCCTGCCCCGAATGCCGAAGCACCAAACTGATTCAGGAGACCGACGTTCTGGACACCTGGTTCAGCTCCGCCCTCTGGCCCTTTTCCACCATGGGCTGGCCGGATGAAACCAAGCTGCTCAAGACCTTTTATCCCACCTCGGTCCTGGTCACCGGATTCGACATCCTCTTTTTCTGGGTGGCCCGAATGATGATGATGGGCATCCATTTCATGGGCGATGTGCCCTTCAAGGATGTTTACGTCCACGCCCTGGTCCGGGATGAAAGCGGTCAGAAGATGAGCAAATCCAAGGGGAACGTGATCGACCCCCTTCAGGTGATCGAGGGCTACGGCACCGATGCCTTTCGCTTCACCCTGGCGGCATTCGCGGCCCAGGGCCGGGACGTGAAGATGTCTGAAAAGCGGGTGGAAGGCTACCGCCATTTCATCAACAAGCTCTGGAACGCGGCCCGGTTCGCCCTCATGCACATCGACCGGCCCTATCCCGAGATTCCCTTTGACCGGCTTTCCCTGCCCGATCGATGGATTCTGTCCCGGCTTCGCCAGGTGACCGGCACGGTGGAGGAGGCCCTGGAGTCCTACCGGTACAACGATGCGGCCGGGGCCCTCTACCAGTTTGTGTGGCATGAATTCTGCGACTGGTATCTGGAGGCGGCCAAGCCGACCCTCTACGGCGACAGCGGCGAAGCGGCCCGGGACGCCACCAAGAGCGTATTGTGGCGGGTGCTGCGGGAAACCCTGATCCTGCTGCATCCCTTCACTCCCTTTGTCACCGAGGAGATCTGGAGCAAACTGCCCGGCGCCGAAGGCTCCATCATGCGGGCGGTCTTTCCCGCCGACAACCCCGACAATGCATCCATTACCGCCGATGCGGACGCCGAAAGCGAGATGCAGCTGATCATCGACGTCATCACCGGGGTTCGCAACATTCGGGGCGAAATGAACATCGCACCCTCCCAGGAATTGCGGGTGACGGTCCAGACCGCCGATTCCGGCATCTTTCGAACCGTGGAAAACCATGCCGCCATCATTCGGGAGCTGGCCCGGCTCGATTCTTTGACCGTGGAAGAACCGGGTGAACGGCCCCGGTCCGCGGCCACTGCGGTGATCGAAAGCGCTACCATTTTCGTCTCTCTGGAAGGGGTGATCGATTTCCGCCAGGAGATCAAACGCCTGGAAAAAGAGATGGGCAAGCTGGAAAAAGAGCTGTCCGGGGTCAACAAAAAACTCAACAACGAGGATTTCCTGGCCAAGGCCCCCGAGGACGTGGTGGAAAAGGTTCGGGAAAAACACCAGGTCTTTCAGGAAAAGCACCGAAAGCTTCAGGCCAACCTCGAAAAGATTCGGGAACTGGAATCCCGGTAGAAGGAGAACCATGCACTCCGTTCAACACCTGATCGACATCGGACTGGCCGAGGATATCGGCTCCGGCGACATCACCACCGATGCTCTGGTGGACCCCGAGACCAAAGGCGCCGGCGAGATCGTGGCCAAGGAGGACCTGGTTCTGGCGGGAGTGGATGTGGCCCGGCGGGTCTTTGAAACCCTCGATCCGTCGGTGGTTTTCACCCCGGCCTTCCAGGACGGCGACCGGGTGGAGACGGGGGCCGGGGTGCTGACGGTGAGCGGACGGCTGCGAACCCTGCTCAAGGGGGAGCGGACCGCCCTCAATTTTTTGCAGCGGCTTTCGGGCATCGCCACCCGGGTCCGCTCTTTTGCCGATGCCTTGGCGGGTCGCTCGGTGCGGCTGGTGGACACCCGCAAAACCGCGCCGGGGTGGCGGGTCCTGGAAAAATACGCGGTCCGCATCGGCGGGGCTCATAACCACCGCATGGGCCTTTACGACGGGGTGCTCATCAAAGACAACCACATCGCGGTCTGCGGCGGGGTTCGGGAGGCGGTGAACCGGGCCCGGAATGGCGCCTCCCACCTGATCAAAATCGAGGTGGAGGTGACCGACCCGGCCGGGGTTCGGGAGGCCCTGGAGGCCGGGGCCGATGTGATCATGCTCGACAACATGGATGAGGCCGGCATTCGGGAGGCGGTGGGGATGATTCAGGACCGGGCGCTGGTGGAGGTCTCGGGCGGAGTGACCCGGTCGGATCTGACCCGCCTGGCCGATCTGGGGGTCGACATCATCTCCTCGGGGGCGCTCACCCATTCCGCCCGCAGCGTGGATCTCAGCATGCGGATTCAAGGGGGCGGCGCCCCGTAAATTCAGTTCCCTTTCGGCAAACCATCCCAGATAGAAGGAGGCGCTTTCATGGATATTCCGGTCCTGAACCAGGAGATTGTGGCATCCCGCCAGGAAAGGGCCCAGGCCCTTCAGGAGTCGCACCGGGTCTCTCGGGAGATCCACGACCGGCTGAACCAGGTTTTCGAGGCCCTGGAACGGCTGACCCTTCCGGAGGATCCCGTCCTTCAGAAAGCCCGGGAAGAGATTCGAAAACTGGCCGAGGAATATCAGGTATTCGAAGAGCGGGCCCGGATTCGACAGGAGCGTTTCCAGAAAGGGCTCATATCGGTCTCCATCGCCGGGCTCGAAAAGGCCGGAAAGACCACCTTCCTGAAATCCCTCACCGGCATCGCCGATCTGCCGGCCTTTGACGAACGGTGTACCGCGGTGGCCTGTGAAATCCATTACAGCGAGGACCGATCCGATTTCGATATCGAGTTCTATTCCGAGGCCGAATTTATAGAGCGGGTGGTCCGCCCGCTGGTGGAGACCATCGCCGCCTCCCTGCCCGACCCCTATCCGGAGACCTTTTCGCCGCCGACCTCGGGGTCGGGGTTTCTGGCGCTCACGCTTCCGCCGGCCGAGACGGCGTCCGGCGGCACCACCGCCTTCAAGCTGCTGAACGACCTGCGCCTGCTTCAGGAACACTATTCGGAATGCCGCCGCAACCTGGGCAGCCCGCCCCTGCTGCACCGGCCATTATCCGAATTGCGGGAGTGGGTCTCCTACCGGCGGGCCGAAGTCGATTCGAATGCATCCGACGACCGGGCCGACCGGGGGCGGCGCCTGGCCCGGGTGGCGGCGGTGCGGGTCTGTCGAATCTACGGCCGGTTTCAGGGGGGATCACCCCATCTGCGATGGATCGACACCCCCGGCGTGGACGACCCCAATCGCCGGGCCCGGGACATGACCCTGGCGACCATCGCCCGGGAAACCGATCTTCTGGTGGTGGCCAGCCGCCCGGGCGCCAATCCCTCGCCCGGGGAAAGCTTTCACCATTTCTGGGATTCGGTTTCCCGGCAGTCGGACGAGATCGATCTGATGAACCGGATGCTCTTTGTCCTCAACTGGGACCGGCGGGTCGACCCGGAGGGGGAGAACATCAAAATCCACCGGAAATACCTGACCGATGCCGGGGTCCCCCGCCACCTCTTCATCGGCCCCTTCGAGGCGATCCAAGAGGCCGATGCCGCCGCCCTGATGGAGCGGGTGAACGAACACCTGCGCCGCCATCTGGCCGACCAGGACGACCAGGTGATTCAGATGCTGGCGGCCCGGTTGAAGCACCTTCAGGCCCGGGCCCGACTGCTTCACGACACCCTGGTCAAAAGCCATCCCTCCGACGCCGGGCTTCAGGACCAGGAGACCGACGCCTTTCACCGGTGGTTCCACTGGTATGCCGGGGCCCGGGATACCGGATTCTGGACCGAACTGGTGGCCGCCCTGGACCGGTCCACCCGGGACATCCTGGAGGACGACCGGATTCGGGAATCCGAGTCGGCCCTGGGGTCCATTTTCGCCGAGGAGGCCGCCGCCGTTCAGGAACAGATTCCGTCGGCCGAGGCCCTGGAGGAGTATGTGGTCAAGCACCTGGGGGAAAACCCCATTCCCAACGGCATGCGGACCCTGAGCGTTTTTCTCTCCAGGCTGGTCAACCGTCTGGCCAGCGAGGTTCAGGAGTTCGGGCCCATTATGCAGGACCGGCTGGTCCGGGTCTTTTCGGAGGCCGGCCTCGACCCGCTTTTGGAAGGGGAGACCGCCGGGGAACGGCTTCGGCGCCTGTATGATCAGCTGGCCGCCGACCGGCCGGCCGAGGCGTCCGGAAGCCCGGTCTTGGAGGTGCTGCGGGAGACCCTGGATCTGCCCCGCAACCTCAAATACGTGATCCGGTATGAACTCCGGGCCGCGGTCGATTTTTGCGATCCCACCCTCTGGAACGAGGATGCCGAGGCCTGGAACCGGCTGACCGATATGGTTCGGGCCAACAACGGCGACACCGGCCGGCTGGCCGCCTTCGACACCCACCGGCACCCGCCGGTCACCGACTCCCGGGAAAAGGACCATGCGATGCTTCGAAAGATCGGCGGAAACGCCCTGTTCGCGGTCCAGTCGGTGCTCAGCAACGAGCGCTACCTGCCCCGGCGGATCGCCGACGATTTCATGCGGGACTGCCGGGTGCGGCTCTGCTTCAGCCCCGAATCGGAGCAGGAGTGGCGGACCCTGCTGTATCGCTGCCGGGGCCGGCTCCTGGCCGCCTCCATGGGCCGGATTCGGGCGGAATCCGAACGTATCCGCGCCTTCCGCCAGTCCCTTCGGGATCTGGAGGTCGGGTTGCCGTAAAGCGGTTGACCGCTTGCATTTTCCCCCCGCATTCTTACCTATTGGTTATGGGGCGGGGAACCCGTTTCCCTGTTTCGAATTCAAAAGGAGACTGAACCAGCCATGATGGAACGACTTCAGCAGGCGGTCGATCTGATTCGGAAAGTCGGGTATGACACCATCGCCGAGCGGCTCGCCCGGGAAAAGCAGGCGCTGTCGGCCGAGTCCTACCGAATCGCGGTGGTGGGGGAGTTCAAAACCGGCAAATCGACCCTCATCAACCGGGTCTTTCTCAAGGAAGACCTCCTGTTTACCGACATTATGGAGGCCACCGCCGTGGTCACCGAAATTCAGTACGGGTCCGGAAAACGGCTGGAGGTGATCCCCTACGCCGTCCGGGCAGCCGATTCGTCCGATTCTTTCGAGGAAGAGGCCTCCTCCGGTCACCGGGTATCGTCCCCGTTGAAATGGCGGATCGGGGAAGGTGAACCGATTGGCATCGACAACCCCTCGCCGGAACAGATCCGGGCCTACACCTCGGCGGAAACCGCCGAAGGCCGAACCCGGCTGGCCCAAGACACCGCCCGGGTTCGGCTGGTCTGGCCGGCCGATGGACTGGACGGCCTGACCCTGTTCGACACCCCGGGAATCAACACCCTCAACGCCGCGGTGATCGCCGCCACCTACCGGATTATTCCCGAAGCCGACCTGGTCGTTTTCGTCACCGCCGCCAAGGCGCTCTCCAGTGTGGAGCTGGAATTTCTTTCCAGCCGGGTCTTCAGCCAGGGAATCACCCGGGCGGTGGCGGTGGTCACCTATGATCCCCGAACACAGGATCTGACCGAACTGGAACGGGAGCGGCTGCGCACCCATATCGGCCATCAGCTCGCCTCCCTGGGGCGGGAGTCGGTGCCGGTGGAGATGGTCGATATTCGGAGCCGCCGGACGGCCGAACCGGACCGGGCATCGGGTTTCAAGGCCCGGGTGGAAAGAGCCGCCGGACCGGTCCGGCCCACATTGGACCAGAGCCGGCAAAAGGCCGGCGAGGTGATTCGGGATCTCCTGGGCGACCGGCTGTCGGAACCCGAAGCGAAGGAAGCGGCGGAGGCGGATTCCCCCCTGGCTTCCTTTTTTCCCGAATCCGCCGACCCCGGGTTTGCCGGCCTGGAAACCCGGCTCATCGATTTCATTCGGAGAAATGTGCGGCCCGCCCGGGTGGAAAAGGCCGATCATGTCCGGCAGCAGCAGATCCGCCTGGCCCTGGCCCGATGCTCCGGTGAACTCACCGCCCTGGAAAAGAGCGAGTCGGATCGCTCCCGGCTGCGGGACGAGGTCCGGGCCAAGGAAGCGGAAATGCGCCTGGCCCATGAGCGCCTGGCGACCGAATTCAAGGATGAATTGCGGGCGGTGCAGAAAGCATTTCTACGGAATGTGGAGGGCGATCTTCGGCGGATCGGCCAAGAATACGCGGCCGGGTTTGAAGCCTGCGAAGGCCTGGGAGAGCTGCAGAGCCGGCTGGAGAACGGTCGCCGGATTTTAGGCCGGGAACTGGAAGCGGTGTTCGTCCGCCGGGAGGCGGCGGTTCAGGAAGAGATTCAGGACCTGGTCCGGCGGTACGGGGTGAAAAGCCAGCTGATTCTGAATCCCTGGCAGTCGGAAATGAGCCGGGAGCTGCACATCGATGCCGGGGTGCTCTCCCGAATTCCCCCCTTTGCGGTCCTGGCGGTGGATATTCTGCTGTTTGCCCGGTTCGGCCCCTTCGGCCCCCTGGCGGATATTCTGATTCGAATTCTGGCCCAGTACATCCCCTATCTCAACCGGATGCTGCCGGCGGCGGTGGCCGGGGCGGTCCTGCGCCGGAAGATCAAAGACGCCCTGACCACCCAGTTTGAAAAGCTTCGGGAAGAGCTCCCCGACATGATCGAGGGCCGGTTTCAGGAGATCACCGATAGGCTTTTGTCCGAATGGAACGACTATCTCGACGGGCAGCTCGCCGTGATTCGAGGAAGCCTCGAAAAGGCCGCGCCGGGGCCGGCCGATGCGGAACGCAAGGCCCTGCTGCGGGAAACCCGGGCCCGGCTGGAGGGGATGCTGGGGGAACGGCTTGAATGAACCCCGACACCTATCAGCGATTTCGGGATGAACTGATCGACCTTCTATCCGAAGCGGTGGCGTTGCCGTCGGTAAACGAGGGCACCCGAAGCCTGTTGCAGGGGGTGCGCCGCAAAACCCTGGAGGATCAGTTCGAGATCGTTCTGGCCGGGGAATTTCAGGGGGGAAAATCCACCGCCTTCAACGCCCTGTGCGACGGACGGGAGCTGAGCCCGGTGGGGGCCGGAATCAAGACCAGCGGGTGTATTCTGTCCGCTCGGAACCTGGCCGATCCCAAGGCCCCGGAGTCGGCCGAGATCGACTGGCGAACCCCCCGGGAACTGGCGGCCGGGTTTTCGGACCTGCTGCTGCCCCATCTTCAGGCCCTGGCCCCGGCCCGGTTCGAATGCGCCACGGCGGCCGAACTGCCCGATCTTCTCGATCTGGATTCGGCTGCGGACCGGGATCTGACGGCCCGGGCGGTGGATGCGGAGTGGGCGGTCTGGAAGCGGAACCGGAGCGGGTATGACCCGGAACAGAAGGGGCTTTTGGACGTGCTTCGGATCGCCGCCCTGATCCCCCGCTTTTATGCCCGTGAAGAACTGATCCGGCTGCGGGAAAAGCACCGGTTCTCCCCTGAGGAGATTCGGGGACTGGCCGCTTTTCCCCCGGACTGGGAGGAGCGGTGGCTGGACCGGAACCCGGACCGGTTTCAGGCCGAAGAGGTGGTCTTTATCTTCATCGCCCGAATTCGGCTCAAACTCCACTCCCCGAATCTGGGGCGGTTGGGATGCGTCCTGACCGATTGCCCCGGACTGTTCGCCAGCCGATGGGATACGGAGGTGGCCCGCCGGGCCATGTTCAACGCCGACGCCGTGCTCTATCTCTTCGACGGCTCCAAAACCCTGAAGCTCTCGGATCTCAACGCCCTTCGGTTCATTCAAAAAAACGGCATGGGCCATAAGCTTCTTTTCGGGTGCAACATGCGGGCCCATACCCTGGCCGACAGCCGTCGGATTCTGAATGCCAGCATTTCCGCCCTGTCCCACCACGGATTCGATATTCAGGACCAAGAGGTGACCCTGTTTCACGCCCTGCTGGGCCTGCGGACCGTTCAGGCCACGGCGCGGATGAACGGGGCTTCGGCGGCCGTCCGTCCTCAAATCGATGAGGAGCGGCTTCAAAAGACGATTCGCCGGCAGGTGGCGCTCCTGGATCCCCAAGGCCCCGAAGGCGAAGAGATCGATCGGGATCTCCGGGGGGAGACCTGGAATCCGGAAATCCTGGCCCGGATTCGCCGTCTCAGCGGCATCGACCGGCTGTTGGATATGGTGGCGGAGACGGTGGTCCGCAAACGGGCTATGGCCATTCTCATCGACAACGGGGCCCGAATGGCCGCCGACAGCCTTCTGGAGGCCGAGGGGGCACTGCGCAGCCGAGAGCTCAGCGCCTTTCAAAAAGAGCGGGAGTTTCGACGGCAGGTGGCGGAAACCGAAACCGCGCTTCGAAAATTCAAAGGAGACTGCGTCCGGATTCTGGACCGCATCGAGGAGACCGGCCCCGATTACGTTCTGGCAGACGATATCTGGTCCCGGCTGGCGGATCGGCAGCCCGGCCTGATTCAGAAGATCGGAGACCGCATCTACAGTGAAGTGATCGGAAAAATGTCCCTCTCCCTTCTGGTCCGGGAACGGTTCAAAGACAAGATCACCGCCATCATCAAGGCCGAGATCGACGCCTGCTTCACCGAAACCATCAACGGATGGGTGTCGGAAATTCGGGACGGGGGAAACCTCCTCTATCGCCGCCATCTGGTCAAACGGGTTCAGGGAATCAGCCGGGATCTGAAACAGGTGTGGGATGCCTCGGATCTGTCGGAAATGGCCTTTCTTCAGGGAATCGGCCTGCCGGAGTTCTCCGGGGATCTGGCGCTGGACACCGCCGCCATTCTGCGGGAGCTGGACAGGGGCCACGCCCTGGAAAACGTCCGGTACAACGCGCTGCTGGCCGCCGGCGGCATGACCGGCATCTTCACCGCCGCCTCCGGTCTGCTGGTGGCGGTTTATATGCTGATCACCCGGCTGTTCTGGATCCGCATCGCCACCGTGGTGGTGTTTCTGGTCAATATCATTCTGGTGCTTCTGACCCGGGGGATGATCGAAAAAAGCCTTCGCGGAGAGATTCAGCGAAAGCTCACCCCGGCCATCGAGATGCTGTTCATGGAAATTCAGGAGGATGTCAAGGCGGAGTTCCGGGGTTTCGTGGGGAATATTCGATCTTTGTATGGGGAGGTGTTCCGTGCCGCGGTCAACAAGCCGGAAAAGGTGTTTGCGGTGCGCAAAGACCAGGCCGAGCGGGACTTTAAAAGCAGCCGGGAGGCGCGCCTGGCCGCCGCTGAAACCGCCCGCCGGGTGCGGGAAACCCGAATCCGGCCGCTCCGGGAGAAGCTTCAGGGGTTCACCGCCCGGGTCGAGGCCGGCCTGCCTGAATCCGATTCCCTTGAAACGGGCCCGGAGAATCCGTCATGATTCCGATTCGAGACACCACCGAATCCAAAATCGTTCCGGTCGTCAATTATTCCCTGATCGGCATCAATGTCTTCTGCTATCTGATTCAGCTGAACCAGGGCAGGGATCTGGCCCAGTTCGTCTATATCTACGGGCTGGTGCCGGCCCGGTATTCGATCCCCGAGATCAGCGCCTATTTCAGCACCGTGCAACAGCTGTTTTCCTTTATCTCTTTCATGTTCCTTCACGGCGGGTTCTGGCACCTGCTGGGGAATATGTGGTTTCTGTTCATCTTCGGCGACAATGTGGAAGACCACCTCGGATCGGTCCGGTACCTGGGGTTCTATCTGGCCTGCGGATGGGCCTCGGGAGTGGCCCACATGCTGCTCAACATCCACTCCAACATGCCGGTGATCGGCGCCAGCGGCGCCATTGCAGGGGTGATGGGGGCCTATCTGATTCTGTATCCCATGGCCCGGGTATTGACCCTGATTCCCATATTTATCATTCCCTTTTTTGTGGAGATTCCGGCCTTTTTCTTTCTCGGATTCTGGTTCCTGCTCCAATTTCTGAGCGCCGCCGGCGGGGCCATGACCGGGGTCGCCTGGTGGGCCCATGTGGGCGGTTTCATTTTCGGGGTGCTTTTTCTCAAGATCTTCCACCGGGTGCCCGCCCTGGGAATTTCCCGCCGGGCCCGGCAGATGGCGGAACGAAAGAAAACCCATCATCTTCAGGTGATTCGACCCTCCGGCCCGGGGGATGACCCCCACCTCTACGGCGCCCTGACGGTGACCCCCCATGAAGCCAAGGTCGGCGCAAAAAAACTGGTCAACATTCCCTGGGGCTTTCAGCGCCGCCTGTTTCAGGTCTGGGTGCCGCCGGAAAGCGAGGACGGAGACAAATTGCGGATGGCCGGCCTGGGCAAGATCACCGGCGACGGCGGACGGGGGGATGTCTTTCTCACCGTGCGAATCCGCCCGATGTAGGCATCAGAGATAGGGGGTGAAGATCCAGCAGAGGGCGTCCCGAACCTTGACCGGCAGGGACCGGCCTTCGACCTCTTCCAGGGTGACCTCCCGGGAGCGGTTCAATTGGTCCTGGAAATGAGGGGTCAGGATTTCGGAGACGGTGGCGCCGTAAAGCTCGACCATGAGTTCGAAATTGAGTCGAAGACTGCGGATGTCGAGGTTGGCCGATCCGATCTGGGCATAATGGTTGTCGACGATAAAAAGCTTGGTATGGACAAAGGGCGGCGGCTGATAGAACACCCGAACCCCTCGAATCAGCAGCTCCGGCAACAGATTGACCGAGGCCCGCTTGACGATGGGATGGTTGTTTTTTTCCGGCAGAAGGATGTTGACCGCGACCCCGCGAAGGGCGGCGGCCTGCAGTGCGGCGATCACTTCGGCCGGCGGGAGAAAGTAGGGGGTCATGATGGAGATATGGTTTTGGGCCGAGGAAAAAGCGCAGAGCAGGATCATGTAAATCCGGTCGATGTCTTCGTTGGGGCCGTCCACGATGGCCCGGCAGATGGTGACCCCCGCATCCGGGGGCGGGGCCGGCCGGGGCTGAGTGGTTTCCCGGGTGCAGAACCGCCAGTCTTCGAGGAAGACCTGTTCGATCTGGGTGACGATGGGGCCCGTCAACCGAAAATGGAGGTCGATGACCCGGCCGGGATTGTCGGTCTTGTCCGCCAGATGACGATCCCCGATGTTCATGCCGCCCAGAAATCCGACCCGGCCGTCGGCGACCATGATCTTTCGATGGTTTCGAAGGTTCATCCGCAGGGTGGGGGGAAAGAGCTTGGGGGGCAGAAACCGGACCACCCGGACCCCCCGATCCTGAAGCAGGCTGCCGGCCCGGGGAAGGGAATACCATTCCCCGACCCCGTCGATGATCACCCGAACATCCACCCCCCGGTCCTTGGCCCGGGTCAGGGCGGCGATGAACTGCTCCCCCGAGGCGTTGGTTTCAAAGATGTAGGTGGTCAGAAAGATAAACTGTTCCGCCGCCTCGATGGCCTCCATCATGGCCGGGTAGGCGGCCTCCCCGTTGTACAGCGGTTCGATCCGGTTGCCCCGGATCAGGGGGCGTCGAACCAGGGCATTGGACATCCGGGCGATTTCGGTCAGGCTCGGCGGAATCTGCACCGCCAGGGCGTGTTGCCATTCCACATCTTCGGCCTGAATGCGAAAGGGGGAATCGAGTTGCAGTTTCCGGGCCCGGGTCCGAATCCGGTTGATGCCGAAAAGAAAATAGAGTATGGGTCCGGCCAGGGGAAACATCAGACAGATGGTGATCCATCCGAGGGCGGACCGGGGGTCTTTTTTAAACAGCAGGGCATGCCCCGCACTGGGAAGCGTCAGCCCGACATAAAGAATAATAAAGAACCAGTTGAACATGCTCGAAGATATCTGATTCGCGGGTTCGATCCGTTGGAGGTTTGCGCCAGACTGAAAAATTTCGCATCCATTCCCTGCTTTACATTCGTGAAATAAAGACCTCAAATCGGGCAATTTATCAAGGAAAATATTTTGGCGTTCATGTACCCTCTGCTTTCGATGGATTGGTCCTTGTCAAATCGGAAAGATTCTAATAAAATTCGGTCGGACGCGATGGGAAATGCAAAGAGAGAATTCATGATTCATTTGGACGCCGTCCAGGCGGCGGAAAAGCGCATTCAGGGGGCGGTCATTCGCACCCCGTTGATTTTTTCGCCCACCATCAGCCGAATGTTCGGGGCCGACCTCTATTTCAAGCTGGAAAATCTCCAGCGAACCGGCTCCTTTAAAATTCGCGGGGCGGAAAACAAGATTCGGGCCCGGGCGGCCGATATCGGTCCCGCCGGGGTGGTGGCGGCCTCTGCGGGCAACCACGCCCAGGGGGTGGCCCTGGCCGCGAAAAACGCCGGATTCCCGGCCACCATCGTGATGCCGGAGTGGGCCTCCATCAGTAAGCAGGAAGCCACCCGGGCCTACGGAGGGGAGGTGGTGCTGGCCGGCCGAAGCGTGGGGGAAAGCCTCGACAAAGCCGAAGAACTGGCGGCCGAGGGCCGGGTGTTCATCCATCCCTTTGATGATCCGGATATCATCGCCGGCCAGGGAACCGTCGGGCTGGAGATCCTGTCGGAGTTGGCGGACGTCGAGATGATCCTGGTCCCCATCGGCGGCGGCGGACTGATTTCGGGCATTGCCGCGGCGGTGAAATCCTTGCGGCCGCAGACGAAGATCATCGGTATTCAGGCGGCGGCCTGTCCGGCGGCCCGGGAATCGGTGAAACGGGGAAAGCGGGTTCAGGCCCCGGCTTCCCAGTCGATCGCCGACGGCATCACCGTGAAACAGATCGGTGAACGCAATTTCGAGCTGATTCAGCGATTTGTAGACGACATTGTTCTGGTGGAAGAGGAGCAGATCGCCGCGGCGATTCTGATGCTTCTGGAGCGCAAGAAGATTCTGGCCGAGGGGGCCGGCGCGGCGCCCCTGGCGGCCCTCCTGAACGGGGCGGTAGTCCCTGCGGCGGGAAAGAAAACGGTCCTGATCATCAGCGGCGGAAATGTGGACAGCCCTCTGCTGGGCCGCATCATTCGAAAAGGGCTCTTGAAAAACGGCCGAATCATGCGGCTCAAGATCAATCTGAACGACGTCCCCGGAGCGCTTTCCAAACTGCTTCGGCAAGTGGCCCGGCTGAAGGCCAACGTGCTGCATATCTTTCACGACCGGGATGTTCGGGACCTTCCCATTCATATGACCTATGTGGAACTGGAGCTGGAGACCCGGGGACCGGACCACATCGAGGCGGTCAAATCGGCGCTGACCGAGGCCGGCTACCCTCTGGAAGCGGAATGCTATCCATGACCTTTTCCGGCACTCTTGTATCCCGTCGAATACATAAAAGACAAGTGAACAACCGACACGGAACACCGTCGTCCCATCAGGAGGCATGATCAAGGAAACGGAATGGCTATTTTCGACTTCATCAAACCCAAATGGAAACACAGCGATCCCCGGGTCCGCCTGCAGGCGGTTCGGGAAATGGAACCCGATTCGACTGAGCGGCTTCAGAAGATCGCCATCACCGATCTCGATATGCGGGTGCGGGTGGAGGCGGTTCAGAAGATCACAGACGAACATCTGCTGACCGATTTCGCCGCCAGCACCGGAGACTCGCCGGTGATCGAGGCGGCCCGGAACCAGTTGAACGCCCTGTATCAGGAGAGCCTGTTTCGGGTGACCGATTCGAATACTCGAAAGCAGATTCTGAAAAAGCTGGAAGATGAGGAGATCCTCACCGTCATCGCCGAAGAGATCGATGACCCCGACATTCGAATGGCGGCGGCCGATAAGATTCGAGCGCCGGAGCGGCTGTGCCGAATCGCCGAGAGCCACTGCGGTTTGAAAACCGGCTTGTCTATCGTGGCGCGGCTCGATGACCCCGAGCACCTGAAGCGGGTCGCCCGGAACGCCACCAATAAAAAGGTGCGAAAGCAGGCCGAGGAAAAACTGGCAGAGACGGCGACGGCGGGCCATCTGCCCGAAGTCGAGGCGCGAAAAGAGGCCGAATTGACCGGGCTCTGCCGGACCCTGGAGGACCTGGAAAATACATGGAACTGGGCCGTGGCCGAAGACCTGCTGGAACAAACCGCCGCGGACTGGCGGACCCTGAATCCGGAGGAGGACCATCCTTTATCGGATCGATTCCAAGCGGCTCGAAAGCGGATTCAAGACCGGCTGGAACGTTTGGAGCGGGAAAAACAGACCCGGGAAACCCTTCAATCGCTGTGTGAAGCAGCCGAGGGTTTGGCCGATTCTCCGTCCCGGGAAGCGCTTTCGCAGATGGCCGATCTGGAGGCCCGATGGAAGAAAGCCGATCCGACGACCCTGCCCGACTCGGCGGCAAAAACGTTGGAAGACCGTTTTCGAAAGGCCCGAAAGTCACTTGACACGCATCTGGAAATCATGGAAGAACAGGCGGCGGCCCGGCGGCGGGCGAAAACCGGGTTGGAGGCGCTCTGCCGAGAGGCGGAAGCCCTGACCGCCGATTCGGACGGGGCCGATTCGAATGGGCGGTGGTCCTCCCTTCAAGACCGGTGGAAGACGCTGTATGTGGAGGACCCCGAGACCGCACCGCTTCTGGCGCGGTTCG
>JAABSQ010000225.1 GCA_011390315.1 Desulfobacteraceae bacterium | reverse complement strand
TTCTTGGTAAAATAACTCAGGAGCATCAGGTTGGCGGCTTCCGGCTGCGCGAAGAGATGGTCGCACATCACCTCGATGGCCACCGCCAGGCGCACCGCCAGGGATTTTCCTCGAACCCGCCGTTCGATCTCCACCAGCTTCTCTCCCAGCGCCTCGTTGATATCGAGGATCACCGCCTCGTAGAGATCGGTCTTATCCCCCCAGTGGTAGTGGAGGGTGGAGATGTCGATCCCCACCTCCCGGGCGATCATGCGGGTGGTCACCCCGTGAAAACCGTACTCCCCGAAAAGCTTACGCGCGGCGCAAAGGATTTTCGCTTTCATCGATTCCGGGTCCTGGCGGGCTTTTTCGAGGGCGGTGGGCATGAGTTATCCTTTTACCATCATTTTATTCCATCATTTGATGGATAGACTAAAACAAAAAAAGATGAGCTGTCAATAGAATAAATATAATTCATTTTAGATTTCTGAACCGCAGATAATCCGGATGATAAGGATGGCGCAGATGGGTTTTCATCCTGGCCAAGCTTGCAAGGAGGTCACCTGGAATGAACTTTTAATATACGAAATCCCAATTCATTATTCATCCTCGAATCATTTTGATGAACGTACCGAAAGCCAAAGATGAGACACCGCTATTCGGCATGCCTTTCCCCGATGTTCCGGCCACTGGAAATCCCTGTCGTGATGCGAACGGTAGATTCCATATTCAACCATCTCGGAATGATCCGCCGTTTTTAATCCGATGCTCTTTGGCCCATTCAGAGCAGATGAAAGTTTTTCAAAAGAATATGAAGCCGTTACGTATCCAACCATGAGTGCATCCTGCATGGCCCAAGCATAATCGCCGTTAACGAACCGTATGAGCCCTTTTTTGCAGTAGCAGGATAGTACCGTGTGTTGGGGATCAACAGGCTTGCATTCAACGAAAAGACCATCCTGATCACTGAGAAGTGGCAGTTTATCCCTTTTCAGATCGAAAAAAATATCAGGCATCTTGTCAGGGTGCTTCTTATTAAAGTTTGTAATTTTCGGCTCTCTGGTCACTTTGCCAAACAGAACGCTGTTAAATCCATCTATTTCGCCAAATTTTCGTAAACGATTTTCAATAATCTCCACCAGCACTTGGGTAATAGTATCTTCATTCGCATATTGGATTTCAAAATCGGAGGGAGGTTTTTCCTCAAGCAACTTCCAAGCCCGTTTGATCACCATACAAAGCAGCAGGATTATCCGTGGCGGAATTTTCGGATGTGGCAGTTCATATTCGATGCCGTGCGTAAAAAAGCCGATTCCCATCAGCTTCTCCCTATTGGGAAAGCATCAAGATGATGACGCAAGATATCCAAGGCGCACAAACGGGCACGGCTCGGCGTCCAATAACGATATTGGCCGATGATTCCCACGAATAGACGTCCATCTTCATGAACAATAACCCGGCTGCAACCTGCCTTGTTCGCTTTACCAGTGATTTGAGAAATCAGTTTATCTTTCCTATTTTCAATTTTAAACAAACTTTTGGAAGAAGTAACGGCAAAGAAGTGCCAGGATGAATGGAGATCGCGTTTCGGAATCCCAACTTCGTCAACCGAAACGGTCTCCTTGGTAATAGCGAACGATGGCATGAGCATTCGTTGAAGTTCAGCATAAAATGTATTGCGCTCATCCACATTGGGAGGAGCATTTGCGCGGCTGCGTGATTCATTGAAAGGTTCAGAAACTTCAAGCGTATCTTTTACAACCTGGCGGTCATATTCATCCAGGCCATATAAATCGAAAATGAAGCTGTTAATCGCATCCCATGGCTTTCCAGTCGCGTTTTCGAGTTGACCGGATAGAGTCAAGGCGCATTTTCGCTGATATTCGGGCAAATCATCAATCCTGGGAAATGGAAAATTCTCGAGATCTTTTTTGAGAAAAGACCTTCGTTCAGCGCCTATTTTCGAACTCGTCATCATCACATAGTATCTGAATAGATCGGAATGAGTAATAAGGTGGAGAAGCGCAATGAGCAAATCCGCATCTTGATTTCCGAAGGCAGAAAAGCCGTAATAGCTCGATCGGTATGCTATTGGTTCCCGTGATATCCAAGATTTGGGTGATAACAACGAACTACCTGGTGATTCCGGAACAATAATAAGTGGACAGGTATACAATTCTATGCATCTTGGCCTATGGGCAGTAGAAATCTTGTGAATGTCCTTATATTTGACCAATGCCAACAAGTTTACAAAGAATTCACCATTTGGAGGTTTTTCAAATACGGGCAAATCAAGCATAAAAGATGCATCATGCTGCTCTCGTTTAGGCGATAAGTTATATCCTGATCCAGAATACAGTTTTTGGCTTTGCCAATACGATTGAACAGTAGGCCAGTTCAGCTCATCAAGCTTTCGGATCACCTCGACGTCAAGGGCAGTGCCCAAAGAAAGGGTTTTCAGCAATCGTGAATCCCTAACCGCTTCTGAAACGGCTACAGGCTGAGCGGATTTGTAATCGATGCGGAGTCGGCCTTTGTCGTTCAGACGCGGCTCAAAATGAGGTGTGGCGAAGTAAAAATGGTGGTTATCAGAGGGTATTCTATTGCGAGCGAAAAAGAGCATGAAAGGTTGGCTCATATCTGGCCAAACTTCGGTATCCGATAGGTTTGAACCGTTCAGTATTCCTGTAATTTCGATTCCTCGCAGTATCGCATGAAACGCATGCTTTCCTGCGTCTGACTGCTTGAGAAATATTCGCCCGGGCAAAACCATGGCAATAATGCCCCCCGGCCTCGCCCATTGCACCGCTCTCCATAGAAAAGGAAGGTCTGGGTTGTTGTCTGGGTTTTTATAAGCCCGAACGAAATCTTGAAGTCCGCGACCCGTTAAAATTTTAAGAGTCAACTTTGTGAGTACGGCGCTCTGTTCTTTGATCTTTTCCTTGTCTTTTTCATCTTCACCCCTCAAGCGGCTCCAAGGAGGGTTGCCGATGACCATATCGAAACGGCCATTAAATTCGTTGGAGAGGTCCGGACGCAAGCTGCCCAATACAAATCTTCCCTCTTCTCGCTCTTCGGGCCGCCTGTAGTTATGCAGCACAACGCCTTGAAGTGGCCCGGGAAACTTTAGGCCTGTGGGAGGGCGAGGCGAATCATTTAACTCAATGGCGGTGATGTATAATGACAATGCTGCCAGGCGAAGGGCAGATTCACTCACATCAAAACCACAGAGTTGATTGTACAAAATGGATTGAATCGATTTGGTATCGGGTCTTTTCCCGTCATATTCCCACCTGGCTGCAACAATTTTTCTGAAGGCCAAAACAAGGAAAATTCCGGCCCCGCAACTAGGATCGAGAACCCTAGCGTCTTTTTTCCCGGCAACGCCTTCGAAAGCGTCGTCTACAAGATAACGTGCGATATTCTTGGGCGTATAATAGGCGCTTGTTTGTTCTCGCAGTTGAGTATCCCATATTTTGCTGAAATTTTCATACACCTGACTAAGCACGCCTATGGGAATGTGGGCAAAGTCGAGATCGCCCCAATCGATTTGCATTTGAAATGTATCGCCGCCCGCATGTTTCCATCCCTCAAGAATGGCTTGCAGGTGGAAAAACAGCTTGCCGCCCGTGCGTTCATTCGCATGGTTGAATGCAATCAGGTAGTCAGCCGAGAGCGGAAGCAGGTCCCCATTAAAGGTTTTATCAAGCCAGCGGCATGTCGCAACGGAGTTTCCGACATCAAGAAAACAGTTGCCGAGGGATTCTACCCCGGGGCAGACAGAACCGAGATCATCGTCCTGGACGATCCGGCGATCCCAAAGGAAGCGAAAGAACAGCGCACGGCCAAGGAAGGAAAGCACATCCAGAGGATTCAAACTGTGTTTTCCAACTAGAATTTCGGAAGATTTTGTCATTAAATTGATGATTGTCCTAAAAACGAAATCTGAGACTTTGGGTTGGCCTTCCATGTCGAAGACCCCATCCACAACGCTTTGAAAAAATAGAGGAGCGTCAGGGGACTCCCTTTTGATCTTCATTCCTCTGATGCGAGCAAGAATAGAACGGTCCAGGTTGATAGGATAAACATTTAACTCACCGGGGCTCAGGATTCCTAGAAATGCCCTTTCGCCGCGGTTCGCTAGAAGACATTGCAAATCCAGTCTTTCCCGTTCATCAAAGTTCCGTATTCGATCCCCCGATATAATGTACAGCAGGGGCCTGGACTGGAACTCAGCCACCGCATCGACTTTCAGACATTCGTTCTCGGATGTGTTCAACAGATCGAGGTAGTTCAAATGTCTGGGTTCCGGCGTTCCTCCGAGCGGCACGACATCATGGCATCCGAAGGATTTGGCTGTGTTTACGATATTCATGGGGCAACCCGTCCGTTTAGGGTCCGAACAATCCCTTGGTAGCGGCCAAGAATGTGAATGAGGTTGTTTTCGTCCCTTGGATACTTTAGGTCTTCAAAGTTTGAATTTTCCGACTTGAGGACCAGCAAATCGGATGACAGAAAGATCCGCTTCAATGTCGCCTCCCGGTCGATAAGAACGGCTGCTATTTCCCCGTTTTCGACACTATGCTGCCTCTTGATGATGGCAACGTCTCCGTTTTTTATTCCCGCTCCCGTCATGCTGTCTCCGGTCACATGGAGAGCGAAAAGTTCGCCTCCACCAAACAAAACCGGAGAAATCGGCAGATAGTCTTCGAAATTTTGCTCCGCCCACAGTGGAGTACCGGCTGCGATACGGCCGAGAAGGGGAATAGATCTATCTTGCTGCTGCCTGGCCGGAAACATTGATTTTATCAACTGAATACTTCGGGCTTTTCCGGAATTCAGGCGAATATAGCCTTTTTTTTCAATCAGCTTAAGATGTGTGCGCACGGCATTGGGGCTGCCAAATCCAAAATGATCGCGTATTTCTCCTTGCGTCGGTGGGTAACCTCTGGTTTCCTGCCAACTGGCGATGAATTCGTATATTTTGGATTGTTTTTCTGTAAGGGGTTTCACGGCGATCCCTGATGCATTCTATACTATTGATATAGTCACTGTTATAATATACAGTATAAAGATTTGGCAAGAGCAATTTTACTATTGTATTCAAATAGTTTCAAAGTTATCTCAAGGCCCGAAACATCCATATACAAGGAAGCCCGTTCCGCACTGGACGACCATGAACTCAGCTATGGGGGAATTTGAAGAATCGGCCTCTATTCCTTGCTCTTGAAATACCCGGGAATCAGCGTCTGGGTGCTTTTGATCCCGTAAAAAAATCCAGGACCAAGATGGTTATCGATGACCTCTGATATCTTGACATCAAGCTACCCCCGCCTTACCTTCATCCTATGGAAACCGGATCACGCATACGCCTTATTCTCTGGAAAGCGGCCAAAGCCGTTGAAAAGGTGGATCGCGCCGGCATCGCGGAGACGGGACTGGGGTTGACGGATTTCGCCATTCTGGAAGCGCTGCTTCACAAAGGGCCCCTGACCATCAATGCCATCGGAGAGAAGGTGTTGCTCACCAGCGGGTCGATGACCGCGGCCATCAACCGGTTGAAGAAAAACGGGCTGGTGCAGCGGGTGCAGGACCCTGCGGACGGGCGATGCTTTCATGTTCACCTGACGCCGAGTGGAAGCAAGGTCATTGAAAACGCCTACGCTCTCCACCAAAAGAACCTGGAAAAGGTCGCCGAGGTGCTGAATCCCGACGAGCGAGACGAGCTGGTCCGGCTGCTGAAGAAGATCGGCCTGCATGCCGATGGTATGAATTTGCAATAGCCGCTGGCTTCGGATGGTATTCGCAGGCAACTGATTGCTCATCTACTTTTTATCCCTCCATGGAGGCTGACATGACCTACAGAGACATCGTGGAAAAACGACGAGCCATCAATTTTTTCGATCCGGACCGCCCGGTCCGCGAAGAAGATGTAAAAGAGATGATCGAGATCGCAGCCAGGGCCCCCTCCAGCTTTAACCTGCAGCCCTGGAACCTGATGATCGTTCGAGATCCCGACGCCAAGACCCGGCTTCGAAAACACGCCTGGGACCAGCCCAAGGTGACCGAGGCGCCGGTCGTGCTGATCGTTCTGGCGGACAGATCCGGCTGGCACACGGGCCACCCCACGGTCGAAAAAAATTGGAAGGAGATGCTCGCCTCGGGAAAAATGATGCCGGACAAGCGGGAGTGGTTCACCAATGCCACCCGGTCCCTGTACACCTGGAGCCCGAATGCTGAAACCGCGTTTGCAGTCAAAAACACCGCCTTTTTCGCCATGGGGCTGATGTATGCCGCCACCAGCCTCGGGCTGGAAACCCATCCCTTGGACGGCTTCGACCATGAGGGAGTTCGAAAGGAATTCAAGGTTCCGGAGCAGTACTGGGTTCCACTGCTTTTGGCGGTGGGTTATCTGCGGCCCGGGGTGGAGGTCCTTCCCCCGAAGTGGCGGAAATCCTATGATGAAATCGTGGTGAGCTTCGGATGAGGGCGGACTCAAGGATCGATGAATTATCGAACCGCCCGCGGTTCACGGAAGTGAGGAACACGGAATGTCACTGATCGCCAAACTCATTACACTGAGACGGGATCTGAAGGCCAAGAAGCCGAACCGGTGCGACCGGTGCGGCCTCTACTACAATGACGACCAGAAGGAATGCCACCACTGCAAAGGGTTGTCCGATGAACAAGTTGCACGGCTTCAGGATCGAGAGCAGAAGACCCAGTTCGGCAATATCTGGCGCCTGGTTCTGGTTTTTGTCGGGCTGGCGATCCTGTTCGGGATCATATCGATGATGATTTGAGGAAAGGAATCATTCTCCCAGATAAGCTTTCTGCACCTCTTTGTTTTCCAGCAGGGCCGATGCATCATCCTCCAGCACGATCCGGCCGGTCTCCATTACGTAGCCGATATCACTGGTGGTCAGGGCCATGTGCGCATTCTGCTCCACCAGAAAGATGGTCATGCCGTTCTTGTTGATTTCCTGAATGGTCTCGAAAATCCTTTCGATGATCTTCGGGGCCAGTCCCAAGGAGGGTTCGTCCAGCAAAAGGAGCTTGGGCTGCTGCATCAGTGCCCGGCCGATGGCGAGCATCTGCTGCTCCCCGCCGCTGAGGGTGCCGCCCTTCTGCCGATAGCGGTCCTTCAGCACCGGAAAGAGGCTGAACACCCATTCCATATCCTGCTGAATTCCTTCTTTGTCCTTTCGCAGATAGGCCCCCATCTCCAGGTTTTCCATCACCGACATTCGGGAAAAAATCTGGCGTCCTTCGGGGGATTGAGCGATTCCCAGGGCGGCGATCTTTTCCGGCGGAAGCGTTTCGATGTTCTGACCTTCGAATAAGATGCGGCCTCTTCGGGCCCGTTCGACCCCGGAGATGGTCAGCAGGGTGGTGGTTTTACCGGCGCCGTTGGCCCCGATCAGACAGACGATGGAGCCCTTGGGCACGGTGCAGGTGATCCCCTTCAGGGCATGGATGTTTTCATAATAGGTATGGACATCCTCCAGGGTCAGGATGTTGTCTCCGTAATCCTGATTCATTGCGGCCCCCTTTCGGCTTCATCGCGCTGTCGATGAAATTCTCTTTTCTTTCGAGAGGCCGGAATCAATCCTTCGGGCCGGATGATCATCATGGTCGTCATGATGGCCCCGAAGGCCAGCATTCGAAAGGCTTCCAGCTCCCGAAAGACCTCCGGCACGGCGATCAGGATGAACCCGGCGATGATGATGCCGGGGATACTGCCGATGCCGCCCAGCACCACGATGGAGAGCACGATGCACGATTCCATGAAGAGGAAGAAGTTGGGATTGACATAGCTTAGTTTGGCGGCAAAAAAGGCGCCGGCCACGGATGCAAACCCCGCGCCCATGGCGTAGGCCAGCAATTTGAGCCAGGTGGTGGGCACCCCCGAGAGTTCGGCGGCCACCTCGTCTTCCCGGATGGCGATCCAGGCCCGGCCGATGCGGGATTTATCAAGGCGGTTGACCCCGATGATGATCAGGATCGCGATCACCAGAATAAAATAGAACAGGCCCGGCAAAGAAGTCAGATAATAGGTGACCATATCCAGTCCGCCATCCTCAATCGTGGGATAGTAGAGCGGCGGTCGCTTCATTCCGAACAGCCCGTTGGGTCCGGCGGTCAGGTCATCCCAGTTGTTGAGCACCAGGCGGATGATTTCACCGAAGCCGAGGGTCACGATGGCCAGATAGTCGCCCCGCATCTTCAGGGTCGGATACCCGATGATGCACCCGCAGATCATTCCCAGCACCACCCCGATGGGCAGGGCCGCCCAGAAGGAGAACCCGTAGGTCAGGTTCAGCAGGGAATAGCTGTAGGCCCCCACCGCGTAAAAGGCGATATACCCCAGATCCAGAAGTCCGCACAGCCCCACCACGATGTTCAGCCCCAGTCCCAGGCACACATAGATCAGACATGTGATCCCCACATCGATCATGTAATTGTTTGCGACCAGGGGAAAGGTCCCCGCAGCCAGAAGCAGGGGACCAAGGGTGAATATTTTCGGAATCCGGTGCAGGCGGTCGCCGATCCGCTCGGGCAGGCTGGGCTTATCATGATCAGGCGGCGGCCGATGGCTGCGGATCACCTTGACGATCAGATTCAGTACCAGCAGGGCCACGCCGATACCGAACACGAGAAACGCCCGCTCGGCCTGAAACTCGGCGCCGCCGGTGAATCCCAGCATGGGAAGGATGATGATGGCCAGAAAAATGGTGTAAATGACCAGTTTTTTGATCTCTTGCCCTAACATGCGCCCCCCTTATACCCTCAAATCCGCTTCGCTTTCACCCAACAGTCCGCTCGGCTTGAGATAAAGCACCAGAATGAGGACGGTGAAGGTGGTGACATCCTTCCATGCCGAAGGCAAAAACGCGGCCCAGGCCACCTCGATGCCGCCGATGATCAACCCCCCGAGCACCGCCCCGGGGATGGAGCCGATTCCCCCGAGAATCGCCGCGGCAAAGGCCTTGATCATGAAGATGAATCCCATGTCGAAGCGGACCGCGCCGTAGTACAGGCCCACCATCACCCCGGCCGCGGCCCCCAGGGCCGGTCCGATCATGAAAGTGATGCGGATGGTCTGGTCGATGTTGATGCCCAGCATTCGAGCGATGGTCCGGTTCTGGGCGGTGGCCCGCATGGCCTTGCCCAGGCGGGTGCGGTGGACGAAAAACTGGAGCCCCACCATGAGCACAAAGGCGAGCAGAATAATGAAGACCTGGCTGTGGCTGATCATGGCGCCGAAAAAATCGATGCTTTCCAATCCGAACACCTGGGGATAAGCCCGGTCCGACACCCCCTGACTCAGCATCATGCCGTTGGACAGAAAGATCGACATCCCCAGGGCGCTCAACAGCGCCGACAATCGGGAGGCATTGCGAAGCGGCCGGTAGGCCACATGCTCCAACGCCACCCCCAGCACCGCCACATAGGCCATGGCCAGTCCGAAGACGATGAACAGGGTGAGAACGAAATGGGTCTCCACCCATCCGATTTGCTGAAGTCCGGAGAGTACGATGACCCCGATGAACGCCCCGGCGGTGAAGAGCTCGCCGTGGGCGAAATTGATCAGTTCGATAATCCCGTATACCATGGTGTAGCCCAATGCGATCAGGGCATAGATGCTGCCGAGAAACAACGCATTGACCATCTGTTGCAGAATAAAAGCGCTGAAATCCATTTCCGTACCTGCCTAAGTAATCCGCTCCGAATCAACGGACGAGGGTGTGCCGCCATTCTTGAAAAGGGACCGGAAAGGATTTCCGGCCCCGCCCACGCTACTGGAGATTACAGGTCCTTTCCGGTGATCGGATCCCAGTAGGGCACGAACTGGTTGTCTTTGACGACCCAGATGATATGGGCCAATTCCCGATCACCCTTTTCGTCGAACTTGATTTCACCCGAGACCCCCTCCCAGGTAGTCCCCCGGATGGTCTTGGACAGGGTTTCGGCATCGGTGCAGCCGCATTTTTCCGCGGCCTTGAGCGCCACCATGGCCGCATCATAGGCGTAATAGGCATAGGAGCCGATGCTGTCGACGTTCCATTTCTTCTTGTACATCTCCTCGAACGCTTTTCGTTCGGGGGTTTCGGGGGCCTTGGCAAAGGTCAGGTAGACCCCTTCGGCCGCACTTCCGGCCACCTCGAGGAACTTGGGATGGAAGACCGCATCCTCGGTCATAAAGGTGGCGTCCACATCGAGCTTTCGGGCTTGCTGAATCATTTTGGATCCCTCGGGCTGATAGACGGCCATGTAGATGACGTCGGGACTGATCCGCTTGAGTTTGGTCAGAACCGCAGTGAAATCGCTGTCTCCGGGAGTGATGTGTTCATGGGCCACAATCTCCAGATTTCCGTTATCTTCGGCGAATTTCCTGATATTTTCGGTCAGCCCGGCGGTATAGGTCTGCTTGTCGTCGATCAGGGCGATGGTTTTCACCCCCTGTTTTTTGGTCAGGAACTCCACCGTGGACCAGGCCTGCACGTCGTCACGGGGCGGCATTCGGAAGAAATGGTCGTATCCCTTGTGGGTCAGCCGCTCCGCTGTGGAGCCAGGGGTGATCTGAACCACGCCGGCATCCATGAGCGGGATCTGGGCCGGTTCGGTGGCCGAGGAGCAGTAAGCCCCCACCACCACATCGACGCCGGAGTTGATCAGCTTGTTGGCGGCCATGGTGGCCTTGCCGCCGTCACAGGCGGAATCCCCCGGAAGGACCTCGACATTGTCAAAGCCTTTTACCGGCGAAAAAGCATCTACGGCGGTGATGACGCCCTGCTTGATGTCGGTGCCGTCCTGGGCATAGGGGCCGGTCAGGGGGCTCAGGGTTCCGATCTTGAGTTCTTTTCCGGCGGCCGTACCGATGCCGAGCGCCAGAACCAGAGAGAGGGTCAGTAATGCAAGTTTTTTCATGGTCCATCTCCTTTTTCGGGTTTGAGGTTTATAACAAGAGCACTTGTATGCTCCGGGAAAAAACAAAAAAAATAGACGCCGCTTCGTCATCCGGCCTTCTTTTCCGCCTTGGCCCCCGAGCCGAGATAGGCTTCGATCACCTTTTCATTGCGCTGAATGTCTTTGGGAGCGCCTTCGGCGATTTTCTGGCCGTGATCCAGCACCACGATCTGTTCGGAAATGCCCATGACCAGCTTCATGTCGTGCTCCACCAGAAAGATGGTCAACCCGGTATCCCGCAGCTTCAGAATCAGGTCCATCAGCGCTTCGGTTTCAATGGGATTCATTCCCGCGGCGGGCTCGTCCAGCAGCAGAAGCTTGGGCGAACTGGCGTTTGCCCGGGCGATCTCCAGAAGCCGTTGATCCCCGTAGGGCAGGTTGGAGGCGTATTCATTGTACTTATCGGCCAAACCGAAAAAATCGAGCAGTTCCATGGTTTTTTCGGTGATCGCCTCTTCTTCCTTGCGCTCGAACGGGGTTTTGAGCAATGCCCGAACCGGACCGCTTTTGGTGCGGCAGTGCATCCCCACCTGCACATTTTCGAGCACCGTCATGGAACCGAACAGCCGAATGTTCTGAAAGGTGCGGGCGATCCCGTGGGAGACGATGGTGCTGCTCTTGAGCCGATTCAGCCGGGTTCCGTTGTAATGGATTTCCCCCCGGGTCGGCGGATATACCCCGGTCACCATATTGAAGACGGTGGTTTTTCCGGCGCCGTTGGGGCCGATCAGGCTCAGGATCCGGCCTTCGGGTACGGTCATATCGAGATCCGATACCGCTTTGAGTCCGCCGAATCGCTTGGACACGTTCTTTAAAACCATTTCAGTCATTGGGTCTGCTCTTCACTTTTCTTGAGTTGCGCAGGCGCTTTGAATCGGTTCATATAGGTGTTGAAACGCCGCACGTGCATTCGGGCGGCCCGGCCGGCTTGTCGGGTTTCCCCGAGGCTGACGGCCCGAACGATGTCCTGCATATCCCGATAGTTTTCCCGCATCTCTTTCTGTTCCATCACCAGAAACCGTTCAAAATAATGGCCGATGTTGTCATGTATCGTCCGCAGTACGGACACATACACCGGGTTTCGGCTCATTCGGGCGACCGCCAGGTGAAGTTTCTGGTCCGTACGAATAAATTCATCGGCGGCCGTATCGCCTCGCTCGACACACTTTCCGGCTTCTTCCAAAAGCCTTTCCAGTTCCTGAATATCCCGAGTGGTCCGCCGTTCGGCCGCCAGTTCCACCACCGCGCCCTCGGCTTGTTCCCGGAATTCGGCCAGATGATTGAGGGTCACCTCCTGGGAGCGGATCAGCAGATCCAAACTGGCGGACATCTGCTCGGTGGAGACTGATTTGACGACGCATCCACCGCCCATGCCGAGCCGCACCTCGATC
>JAABSQ010000224.1 GCA_011390315.1 Desulfobacteraceae bacterium | reverse complement strand
TCGATCAACCCCTTGTATTCGAGAATCCGAAGGGCCTCTCTCAAGGTGCTGCGGCTGGTGCCCATCATCTCTTTCAGCTCCCGCTCGGGCGGCAGCCGTTCGCCCTCCTTCAACCGCCCGTCCAGGATGGCCTCCTCGATCTGGTTGACCACATCCTGAAAGATTCGATTCTGCTTGGCGGTTTTAAACAAAGGCTCCATGATTTCGACCGGCGCTTTAAAAACGGGCACATCCATCATTACATGTACGAACTCATCACTTTCTAAATACAATTCAGAAAAGATGGTCCGACCATTTAGCCCATTTCTTTTCCGCTGTCAATGTTATTTTTTCACAAAAAGCTGTAACGATTCGCCTTCATCGGGCCGCCGAATCATTTGACGACCAGGTCCAGGGAGCGTTCGGAAAGCGGTTCGCACCCCTTTTCGGTCACCACCACCGTATGTCCGAAGCACATCGCCTGCCGGGCCTCACTGTCCATCAGAATCATGTGCAGAAAAAAGACCATGTTGGGTTTGGCCATCACCGGATTGCCGTGATAGAACATGGGCCAGTCCATCCAGTTGGGGGCGAAGGTGGCGCCGAGGCTGTATCCGGTGGCGTTCAGGCGATGGGCCTTCATGCCGGCGGCGTCGCAGGTGCGGGCATAGGCGTCGAAAACCTCGCCGATGGGCCGTCCCGGCTTCAATGCGGCCGTGCAGGCGTTCATGGCATCCATGGTGACGGCATGCATTTCCCGATGCCGGTCGGCGGCCCGGCCGATGGGAATGGTCCGCATCATGGCCGCATGGTAATGGCGGTACACGCCGGCCCATTCCAGGGTCAGCTGGTCTTCGGCATCCAGTTTCCGGCGTCCGGCCTTATACCGGCAGAGCAGGGCGTCGTCGCCGGAGCCGATGATGAACTCATTGCCCGGGTAATCCCCGCCCCCGGCAAAGATCGCCCCCTGCATGGCGGCCAGGATGTCCCCTTCGTCGGCGCCGGGGCCGGCCAAATCATGGGCCTGGTCCAGGGCCGCATCCGCCAGTTCCGCCGCCTTGCGCACATAGGCCAGCTCCGCCGGGCTTTTGATCACCCGCAAGGTGCTTACCAGAGCGGATGCATCTTCCAAGGTGCAGAAATCGGCCAGGGCCGAATCCAGCAGTTTGCCGTTTCGAGCGGTCAGACCGTACGCCTCGTATTCCACCCCCAGCCGTTTCCCCTGGCAGCCGAGCTCCGCCAGTACCGCTTTGAGCTGCTCCGCCGGATTCGCATCGGCCCGGTCTTCCCATATGCGGATGTCCTCGATAATGGACGTATGGCGGGCCTGGCGCAGGTCCGGGGCCCGGGTGAGCAGCATCACCCGTCCGTCGACTCCCAGGTAGAGGCATTGAAAAAAGACATACCCGAAGCTGTCGTAACCGGTGAGATAATACATGCTTTCCTGGCGGAACATCAGTAGCCCGTCCAAGTGGTGGTTTTCCAGCAGTTCAATGGTTTTGTTTTGGCGGGATTGAAATTCCTCCCGTGAAAAATGGATCGCCATCCTGATCTCCTTTGTGCGGGTTCGATGAAATTCAAACAGATATGGCACAAAGAAGGTTCTTCATCAAGATTGGAGCTCCCACTTTTTGTTTTCCGAAGGCTTCGAATTTTTGCCGGAAGCGTATTCTATAATTGATGAAAAGCATATGTTTCAAAGAATCTGATTTTTTTAAAATATTTTTAATAACGAGGGTTTAACTCAGTTTTATATATGAATCCGTATTCTTCAGAATACATTTTTTCAAATTATTCGTTCGATTTCGGTTGCCATTTTCCCTCATTCGATCTACTTATTCATCCAACATCGTCTTATCCCTTTTATGTCAAATGGATTGGAATGAAACCCCCGATCGTTTTCGATTATCTCGATTACAGAGCCTTTCTCAAAGACATGTTCCTGTACCGAAAAGAGCAGGTCCGCCACTTTTCCTATCGGTTTTTTTCCCGCAAATCGGGATTCAAGTCGCCCAATTTTCTGAAGCTGGTCGCCGAAGGCAAACGGAACCTGAGCCGGGACAGCATTCCCAAAATCGCCCGGGGGTTCGACCTCAAAAAGCAGGAAAAAGATTTTTTCGAGTACCTGGTTCTCATGAACCAGGCCGCTTCCCATGAGGACAAAAACCGCTTCTACCGGAAGATGATGAACCTCAAGGGCTACCGGTCGATCCGAACCCTGGAAAAAGCCCTCTACGACTATTTTTCCAAGTGGTACATTCCGGTGGTTCGAGAGATTCTCATGCTCGGGGATCGTCGACAGACCGCCGCCCGGGTGGCGCCGCTTCTGAATCCGCCCATTACCGTATCCGAAGCCCGAACCGCCGTCGCATCGCTTCAGGAACTGGAACTGATCCGAAAAAACGGGTCCGGAGAATGGGAACCGGTGGATCGGAATCTCACCACCGGTCCGGAGATCAAATCCCTGGTCATCGCCAACTTTCATCGGGAAATGATCCGGCTGGCCGGGGAGTCTCTGGAGCGGTATCCGGCCAAGGAACGCGACATCACCGGCCTGGTGCTGAGTGTTCGAAAAGACCGGATGGACGAGATCAAGCAAAAAACCGCGGCCTTTCGCAAGGAGCTGCTGGAGCTGGCCTCGGGAGAGGAAGACCCGGATCAGGTGGTTCAGGTCAACATTCAGGTTTTTCCGTTAACGAAACAAATGACCCGATCGACAAAGGGGAGAGAGAGATGAAACGCCGTCTCCGCCATTCGAAACACCTCATCTTCCATTTACTGCTCTGGGCTTCCTTCTGTTTTTTCTTCGGATGCTCGGGCAACACCGAAATCGGCAATCCGGAAGCATCTTCCGGGCTGATCGCAATGAACAATGAAGCGGAACTGGACACCTATCTTCGCGACCAGCTTCGGGCGGATATCACGGCCGACTCCATTCCGCCGGCCGGAGACGGTGGGGATGTCGACGGCGGCGAGATTCCGGGTATGGAAATGCCGCAGAACGGCGCCGCCTCGCCCGAGCCTCGGAATCGAGCGATCATGGACAACGATTTCCTGTATGCAGCGGATGGAGATCGGGTGGTCGTGCTCATGATTCGGGATGCAGGGGCGCCGGAGATCGCCGCCGCGGTTCCCGTCAACGGTTCGCTGACGGCGCTTCACCTGCTGGAAGACCGGTTGATCGCCGTGGCCCGAATTTCGAGCGGTATGGCCGAAGGCATATCGGGGGTCTCCGCTGAAACCCGGACGATGGTCCGCATCATCGACGTCTCGGCCCCCGGGAATCCTCGGATAATCAGGGACATTCGAATGGAAGGAGAAGACCTGGTATCCCTTGAAAAGGGCGGAATGCTCTATCTGATACAGACATTTCGACCCGGTCTGCAAGTTTTTCAAGACCCGAACTCCGGAACCGGTGATCCCGACATCACCGCCCGGGAGAATCTGGATCGGCTGGAAACGGCCTCATTGTCGGATCTGACTCCCGACTTCGCCATTCTGGGGCCGGACGGAGTGGTGCGTGCATCCGGACCGCTCCTGTATCCGAAGGATATCTTCCGACCCGACCGGCCCGCCGGGGGCGCCATGACCGTCATTACCGCCGTGAATCCGTCGAATCCGGATGATTCCCTTCAGAGCACCGCCTTCATCGGCAATATAGACCGGGTGTATTCGATCGAATCCGGGCTTTTCCTGAGTCTCACCCGGGACTGCGACGGAACCGCGTCCTGCGAACCGGACAACCCGGTCCGGACCTTCCTTTATCAAGCCAGCCTCGGGGGATATGGACCCCGATTCACCGCTTCGGGAGTGGTGTGGGGTGCAGTGGAAGGGCCTGACGCCGTCCATGAACTGAATGGCATTCTGTGGGCATTGAGTGCCGTCGAAACCGGAAATCCCTTCGGACCGGAATCCGGTTTTCAAACGCGACTCACCGCTCTGGCAACGGAAAACGGGCGGTTGGAATTCCTGAGCGCATTGGATTTGGGGAGCTTGCCGAATCGACCCCGTATTCGCTTTTCCGGCACCCGCGCCTATGTCTTTTCAGAAACCGGAGGGATCGTCCCGGTGGACCTTTCCGATTCCCGGAGCCCGCGATCCGGCGATGGGCTTCCGGTCGAGGGGAGGCTTTCGGAGGTGTCCGCCCTGAATATGGATCGTCTTCTCGGCATTGGAACCGGCGAAACCGGCCCGACCGACACAACCACCCTCCACATAGCGCTGCTCGATGCCTCCGAGACAACCTTTCTGAATGTTCTCGACCGAGAATACCGGATGGCCCCCCGGGCGGCGTCCGAATCCGCTTTATACTTCGGCCCGCCCGTTTCGGACCCGGAAGCCTCCCTGCTGGCACTTCCGCTGCGGGTGGCCGACTCGAATCCGGTTCATCCGGATCGATTCGCGGGTTCCTTGCTTTTGCGGACCACCACGGAGGAGATTCGAACGGAAGGCATCATCGAAATCCCGGAAGCGGTGCTTGCGGTATCGGATGGCCTGTGGATTCTGCCCCGGTTCATCGGCGGCCGACTCTTTCTTTTTCATTCGGGCGGCGTAACCTTCGCCGATCCCGAAAACCAGGAATCCGAGCCGATAACCATTTGGTTTTCCGGCGTTTAGCATAATCAATACCCACGAAAACAGGAGTTCTTCTTATGAAACGCATGATTCAACACATGGCACTGGTATTCGGGATCTGCTTTCTGCTGTTCGCCTGCAGCGGGGGCGGCGACAATTCGACAGCGGTTTCAGGCAACGATACGCCGCCGGAGGATGTCGCCCCGAGCAATACATCCCAGCTGGCCCGGTTCTCATCGGATGAGGAACTGGCCGCCTATCTGAAATCGGGATTAACCACCAGGACCGCCTATCCCGAGCCCGCATTTGGAGCGCCCGAGGGAGATGCGAGCGGCCCGGGAGGGGAGGCTTCGGGGCCTCGGTTTTCGACCACCAATCTGCAGGAGACCGGGGTCGATGAAGCCGATCTCGTCAAAACCGACGGGCGGTATCTCTACATGGTTCAGACAAATTCCGGGGATATCTACCTGCCGGAAACGGATGTCTTCGCGCCGCCCCCCTTCGAAGGGGAACCCGCCATTCGGGTGATGGAGATTTCCGCAGACCCCGCCCGGTCTCGGGAAATCACGTCTCTTTCCCTGGCCGAATTCGAGAACCCGGTGGACGGCCTTTATCTGGTCACCGACCGGGGAAACGGCAATCCGGACCTTCTGGTCACGGTCGGGGGAACTCGGCAGAACATGTGGCTGGCCTGGGATTGCCTCGGGTGCTGGCGGACCGGCGCCGCAGAAGTGGGTTTGTTCAATGTGTCTTCCCCGGAAAACCCGGAACTGATCACTCGAATCACCCTGGATGGACAATTGATCGCAAGCCGCCGCATCGAAAATATGCTCTACCTGGTGACCCGGTTTACCCCGGGTCTGGATGAGGTGATCCCTTATCCCCAAACCGAAGCGGACCGGGAATGGAACGAACGGGTCATCGCCGACGCCCCTTTGACGGATCTGCTTCCCAAGGCGAGCTTCAGCGGCGGTGCGGAAGCACCGCTGGTCCGGACCGATCAGGTCTACCTGCCGCCGTCGAATGAAGACCGTGAGCCGCAGCCGAGCCTGATCACCGTCACCGCCATCGACCTGGAATTTCCCCAAAGCCCGGTTTCCCGTTCCATCGCCGGGCCCGCGGAGACCGTCTTTGTGGGAATGGAAAGCCTGTATGTGGCTACCGTCCGGTATCCCCATCCGGTGTATGCAGAAGGAGAGGTTATCCCGGAAGAGACCGCAACACTGACCACCCAGGTCCACAAATTTGCGCTCACCCTCAACGGGCCGGTTTATAAGGCATCGGGCTCGGTATTGGGCGGTCTGGGATGGGAAGAAGATAAAAAACCGTTTCGAATGGGGGAATACGAGGGGACCCTCCGCATCGCCACCTCTCTCGGAGACACCTGGGACGGGTCGGCCACGACCCGCCTGACCCTGCTCAAAGAAGGGGAGGATGGTCTCCTGGAAGAAACCGGCTCCATTGAAAATATCGGCAAACCGGGCGAACGGCTCTACGCCGTGCGGTTCGTCGGCCCCAAAGGCTATCTGGTCACCTTTCGAGTAACCGATCCGCTGTATGTCTTCGACCTTTCCGACCCGTACCGGCCCACCACGGTCGGAGAACTTCAGATTGAGGGCTATTCCGATTACCTTCATCCCATCGGAGAAGACCTTTTGCTGGGGATCGGCAAGGATGCGGTGCCGGATAATTCATCCGGTGATTTCGGCGGTCGAGGGGCCTGGTACCAGGGGGTGAAGCTCGCGCTTTTCGAGGTTTCCGGCAACCCCGAATCCGCTGATTCCAATTCCTCGAACCCCAGGGAGCTGGACAGCCTGGTCATCGGGAAACGGGGCACCGAATCGGCCGCCCTCTTCGATCATCATGCCGTGGCCTATATCCCTCCGGCGGCGGGTCAGCCCGCAAAATTGGCCCTGCCGATACGGCTTCACGACACCCCTGCCCACGCCGAGTGGTTCGATCCGAACCGTCCCGACACCTATTATGAATGGACCCACACCGGCCTTTACCTGTTCGAAATCGATTCCGGCGACATTCGGCAGACCGGTAAAATGGTGGTGGCCGACCGATTCAATGGGGATGATCCCGTGATGCCGGCCTTTTGGCAAGCGTCTACCGACCGGGCGGTGATTCTGGACGGCAGCGTCCATTATATCCATAGCGGTCGAATCTGGTCCGGAAGATGGGATGCCCCGGAGGATTTCTCCGGGCCTGAATGAGCGGGGGCCGAAGCCGGACACCGCGCTTCGTATGGTGCTGCATCGACAGACTGTTTATCAAAAGCTTTGAAAGCGGGAATCTAAGTGATCGGCTGCAGGGCGTCCACGCACGAAAGGTTTCGCTACCTTTTATGCCGTAGATTCAAGCCTTTGCCGACGATCGGCCCCCCGTCATACAATTCAAGGCAAAGTGAGGTGAGGCCATGAGATGTCCGGCCTGCGGCCATTCTGAAATGGTGTTGAAAACGATAGATGAAAGCTCTCTTACGGCAACCAGTCGTTGACGCTTCACGCGATGCGCGGTGAATTCTGTCCGGCATGCGGCGAGGGGGTGTGGGAGACACTGAAAGCTACCGCCGCTATGCGGAGGTGCCGACAGTGCTGCTGCGATCGGTAAGCTGAATCACATTCCGGTAATCCGCTTGCCTCGCCAGCCAAGTACGATAAACGCTGGCCCATTCCCCGAAATCCAAGACCCAGTTGTCATCCTCTGGTTCCTCCCCGGCAATATAGGCCGCGTAAAAGGTTTCCGAGCGAAGGCCGTATTTGCGCTCAAAGGCCAAGAGATCTTCTTCCAATGCGTGGATGTCCGTCAAAAGTTCCCGTGGTGTCATGTCGCCGTATCCTTTGTCTGAAATGATGGTTTAAACATGATGCAAGGATAGCGCATTCTTGAATCGCAGATCAAGTCAATGATGCGGTGGGCACAAAAAGCCTTGCCCACACCCTACCTATCCCTCAGTTCGACGTTTACTGCGCTTTACTGTGCCTTCGACCAAAAGGTCCGTCCGATACCTTGAGCTCATCTGCTTCGATTCCAGAGATATAATCTTTAACGGATATTTTCCCTTAAATCGAGGCGACAGCCGGAATCATTTCGCCTGAACGACCCGGAATGGCATTCCTCGGTTCATATCTGTACGGAGAGTGGTGGAATTGAATCGGAACGCCGGTCCGGAAATCAGGGTCCGGTATATCCGAACACCGCATTCAGGCTGAAAAAGATTCCGAGGGTCGGGTGGAAGTCCCGGTCTTCGGGGAAGGCGAGCTGGGGAGCGATTTCGAAGGAGAGCCATTCCCTCCAGATGCGCTGGCGGTATCGCAATTGGAAATAGGTGGTGTCCAACCGATGCCGGGGCCGGGTCTCGAACCGGTTGTTCCATTGCAGCTCCACGGCGCTTTGAAGATTCAGCGGGCGGGAGACGGCGAAATCGATATTGTAGAAAATCCCCGTTTTTCGTTCATACCATTTGACTTCGGCGGTCGACCGGAAGAAGGCTTGGAAGATCATCCGCTCCAGGTCGATCCGGGATCGCGGCTCCCATCCGTCATCCGAATACCAGCGGACCCGCTGGGTGAGCCGGAGGGTCCAGGGGACAAAATTCCGAGTGAACCGGTGCCGCGGTTCCAGGTAGAATACCGGCACATAGTCCCGGATTCGCAAACCGGAGGACAATTGCAGATTGAGTCGGTCGGTGCCTCGGACCAGGTACCGGAGACCGGCGGTCAGGCCGTTTTCATCCCGGTCGTAAGTTTCTCTGTCGACCGGGCTCCGAATCGGATCCTCTTCGAATTTGTCGCGGGTATCGCCTGAAACTTCGAACGAAAGCCGTTCCTCCAGTTCCGGCAGGACGATTCTGAGCCGGGCGTGGACATCGATATCGGCGCCCTCGGCGTCGATCAGGCTGTTCTTGAAGTAGAGCCGCATTCTGCTGCGGTTCTCTTCGCTTTTGAACCGCTCGTCGTCGAAAAACGAGTCGAGCCATTCGGCGGTGGAAAGAAATCGGCGGGAAATATCACCATGGACCGTGTCGACCATGATTTCCCATTCCTCCTCCGGGTCGGTCAGGGCGGGGTCGGTTCTCCGGGAGGTGGCATTCTCGGCCGGAGCATTTCCCGCGAACACCAACAGGAGCAAAATAGCCAAAACAGCCCGGGCTCGGCATCCAAGGGAGCGCGCGATTTTCATGGTCATTCCGTGGTTTTTCATTCCGGTGGAAATTTCGATCGTTCCGTTGCGAGCCTGTCTGCACAACCCTGATTTCCGCTTCCGCCCCAAGCGTCTCAAATCATATATCTGCCGGGGTTCGGGCGTCAAGCCATAAGGTCGGCATGACCTATACCTTCCGGCAAGATTCCAGGGTGTTTCCCTGTTTACCTGAATATACAGAGATCGGTTGACCTACAAGGATTTTGGATAAGCAAGGATTTTTCTCCGCCGTTCGCGGCCTACCAGGCTGATTCAATACTCACCATTTTCAAGCCGCTGTGTGCAGCGAGCGCATTCTGCCTGTGTATTCTTTGTCCTGCGCTAAACAATCCAAAAGCATTTCAAACTCCCTGAGAGATTTCATTTCTGAAAAGTTTGAGTGCCAGGGCATTTGCAGAGTTCGATTTCGAGGAATTGAAATATCGAGATGACGATGTTGTTTTCTCTGATCCATGCGGATAGAGCCTCCGACCCTGTTTCCGGCTAATAAACTTTGATCAACGCGCTGGTATCGAAATAAATATTCAAAACCGCTCATCCCGGCTTTCTTCCAGGTATTCGGAAAGAGACTTGCCGGACGGCTCGCCGAAAATGGCTTTGGCTTTTTCGTAAAAGTCCGGCAGGGACGCTTTTTTCGCGGCAGCAGGTTCGGGAACCATTCTGGCGATGACGACACCGTCCCGGCTGATTTTGATCTCCATGCCGTTTTTGATTTCCCCTATCAGAGTTTCAAACTGTTCCGGTATTTCATGCGCGGGAATTGTTTTGCTTTTGATTGCGGATTCCGTTTCCTCTTTAAATCAGATTAACATCGATGATTCCGCTTTGCAACGGGGAATGGAAGCCCGACCGGGGTGGACAAAAGCAGCGGTGCCCGCTATCGAGTTGATTGGTGAGCAATGCCCGAGGGAAATACGGTGGGGACAAAAATCGTGTTCGCCCGAACGATGAAATGGTGCCCCTCCGTAACCGGCTTGATACCTACAAGGATTTGGGATAAGCAAGGATGGGGCTTGGCGAGGGCGAATCCCTGCTTATCCGAAATCCTTGTAGTTATCCAACATCCGTAACATATCTGAAATCCAGACGAATCGCGTTGAAATTGAAGATCAGCCCCCGCTTGAGGTCAAAATGGCGGATGTAACTGCGGAAGCGGGATACGGTCAGGTTGCTCAGTTCCTTCACGGCCACGGCGGACAAGAGCAGGTCGCCGATAATGAAGAAATTGACCGCCTTTTCCCCCATTGTTTCGTTTCCGTATTTCGCGACAACTGTTTTCGCGGTTTCAAAGGTGACGCCGGATTGTTTCAGCTCCCAGTAAAAAGCCCGCCGGTAAATCTGATGGAAATAGCCCGCCCCCAGGGTGACGAGTATCCGGTTGGCCATGAGGAGCAGGTCTTTGATGTCCTCCTTGCCTTTCATCCGAATTTCCTCAAAATTAAAATGGTCGGTCAGCGGGGTTTTCTGGTCGGTTTTGTTGGGATAGGTGGCGTGTTCCACCGATGTTGCGCCGAAGTTGGCGAGTATGCCGAGCGGTTTGCCGAACCCCTTGAGATAGGAGATCAGTTGGGCGTGGTGCAGGGGAAGTAGGCGGGGAACGACTTTCAGTTCGACGATTACCGTGTCTTCAACCAAAAGGTCCGTCCGGTATCGGCCGACTCGCTTGTCAAAATAAAAAACCTCGAATTCCTTTTGCTGCTGAACCGTAAGGCCCTGTGAAGTCAGTTCGGATTCGAGGGCCTTTTCATATACGTCCTCGTTCCAGATGTTGCCGAGAGCGTTGTGGACCTTGAAAAGGCAGCCGTTTATGGCGTAGGTGAGGGGTTTATGCATGTGTGGTCGATAACTACAAGGATTTGGGATAAACAAGGATGGGGCTTGGTGAGGGCGAATCCTTGCTTATCCGAAATCCTTGTAGTTGCTTTTTCTCCGCTCAATCATTCGTAACCGGCACATCCGCTTCCATGGTGCTCCGGGGATCCAGCGCATGGGCCATCCGGGAGGTGTTTAACTACAGGGATTTGGGATAAGCAAGGATGGGGCTTGGCGA
>JAABSQ010000223.1 GCA_011390315.1 Desulfobacteraceae bacterium | reverse complement strand
GGTCGGGTCCGAATCCCCTTGAATTTGCCGCCTTGTGTCCGTATCCCGATTCTGCTACAAGAGACGGTCGCTTTCAGGATCTTTTCGACTCAACCCACATCGAGGATGCATGTTTCTCAACCATATTCCGGCCATGCTGCGCATTCTGGCGGTCTTCATCATTATTCTTTTCGGCATCAAAAAAAAACTTTCCCTGGGGAGCGCCTTTCTCATCGGTTCGGTGGTCCTGGGGCTGCTGTTCGCCATGAATCCCCGGGAGATCCTTCAGGCGGTGATCGCCTCTCTGCTTCACCCCAAAACCCTGGCCCTGTCGGCCGTGGTCTGCCTGATCCTGGTGCTGAGCCATTCCATGGAGGCGGCCGGTCAGATGAAACGGCTTCTGGACCGGTTTCAGGGGGTGGTCCGCCATCCGGGGCTGAAGCTGATCATCTTTCCGGCCATTATCGGCCTGCTGCCGATGCCCGGCGGCGCCATCTTTTCCGCGCCCATGGTCAAAGACCTGGGGGAGCGCCGGGGTTTGTCCGGGGCCCAGCTCAGTTATATCAACTATTGGTTCCGGCACATCTGGGAATACTGGTGGCCTCTCTACCCCGGGGTGCTCCTGACCACCACCCTGGCCGGACTCAACCTCTGGGTGTTTGTGCTGTACCTCTTCCCGGTTACGGTGGTGGCGACGGCCGCCGGTTACTGGCCGATTCGAGATGTCCTGAATCGGGATGAACCCGACGCCGCCGGCATTCGGTCCAAACGGACCCCGGTCGGACCCTTTCTTCGGGAGCTTTCACCGATTCTGACGGTGATCATTCTGGGCCTCGGATCCGGAATGATCCTGACCCGGTTGATGACCGGAAACGGCCAAACGGTGTCTAAAGAACTGGGCTTGATTCTGGCCCTGCTGGCGGCCATCGCCCGGGTCTGGCGGTCCAATCACATTTCCCCGGAGCGGCGCTGGTCGATTCTTCGAAACCCCAAGCTGCTGCACATGTTCTACATGGTGGCGGGGATTCTGATTTTTCAGGGAATTCTCAACCAGAGCGGGGCCGTGGAAGCCATCAGCCGGGAACTGATCGACTGGCACATTCCCCTGGCGCCCATCACCGTTCTGCTGCCCTTTATCGTGGGCGGGGTGGCCGGCATCACCATCGCCTTCGTGGGGGCCACCTTTCCCATCCTGATCTCCCTGGTGAACACCTACGGCCAGGGGGACCTGATCCTCTCCTACATGATGCTGGCCCTGGTGGGCGGATTCGCCGGAGTTCTCCTCTCGCCCCTTCATCTCTGTCTGCTCCTTTCCAACGGCTATTTCGACACCCGCCTGCGACCGGTCTACCGGTATCTCTGGGTGCCGTGCATCGCCCTGGTCGCGGCGGCGGCCCTTTACTTTCTGGGACTGCATGCGATAAGATAAGGGGGAAAGGAGGCGTCATGTTTACTGCTGAGGAAATACTGGATATGGCGATTCGGCTGGAGCAAAACGGCGAGACGGTCTATCGTCAAGCCATGGAAAAGATATCCGATCCCGATTTTCTGGAAATGCTCGAATGGATCAGCCGGGAGGAGATGAAGCACGCCGAATGGTTCGAAGAATTGAAAGACCGCCTGACGGATCGGCCGGAAAACCCGATCTCCGAAGAAATGCACAAGGAAATGTTTGAAGAGATGATCGGGGAACAGAGCTTTTCCCTCCGGGAGGTCGATTTCTCTGAAATCGACTCTATGGATGATCTCGTTCATGTCTTTATCGAGTTCGAAAAAGACACCGTCCTCTTTTATGAAATGCTTCAGCCGTTCATTCAGGAAGAAGAAGCCCTGAATCAGCTGACGAAGATCATCGCCGAAGAAAACCGCCACATCGACTGTCTCCGGGATTTTCTGGCCAGGAAAACCCCGGAGACCTCGGCCGAATGCTGGTAAACCGAATCATCAGTAGGTGATGGACAGCGCAACCGAGCCGAAGTTGTGCCCGCCGTCTTGTTCTTTGAATTCTTCGGTTCGATAGACCTGCGCATAGGTCAGTTTCACGGTTTTATAGATGATGGAGATGCCGGCGGAAAGGTCCGCGACGAAATACTCCTTATCGACGCTGTGGCTGTCTTCGAAGGTGTTGCCGTCCAGAAAGACATTGTAGGCCACCCCCCGGCCCTCGGCCCGCACGAACCAGACGATGCCGAAGTCCCGCTTTTCACTCAGCCGGGGGTCCGATTCGGCCGCCGGCGCCAGCACGGTTGCAGCCGGACGAATCAGGGAGGTGCCGAAATCCCGGGGGACGTTGTACCCGAACCGAAGACCGAGGCCGGCATTGGCAAAGGTGGAAATATTTCCGAGGGTGACGCCGAAATGGGGAATCAGGTCCCAGCCCCAACCGGAATGCCCGCCGTCGGCCACGGTACGCCAGCTGCGCTGCCAGGTCAGCGCGATGCCGGGTTCATTGTCGAGCTGGTTGTCCCAGCCTTCCGGCGAATCGATATCGAGAATATCATGCACCAGCTCCTGGCTCTCGTCGGCCAGGGAGGCCGGGCCGATCACGCCGAGGGTCAGTTCCAGGGTATCCAGAATTTTCCGGGTCTTTCGATGCAGCGCGAATGAGAGATAGAGCAAACCGGCATAGGGGCGGTCATCCTCCACCAGCTCTTCGGTGTCGGTGTCTTCCGGGGTGTAGATGTTCTGGCCGATGGAAAAACCGAGATTCCGCTGATATCCCTCTCCGCTCCAGAATCCGCCCAATACCGGCACATCCCCGGGTTCGTATCCGTTGGTGTATTCGTCGATGTCTTCGGATGTCCAGGAAATTTTGACCGCGTTGCTGTAATTTTCATCGGTGCCGCCGAAGGTGTCGTTCTCGAAATAAAACACCAGATTCTCCGCTTCTTCGGGCTCCAAGCCGAATCCGGGTACAGCCCATGCCAGCAGGCAGACCATCATCCCTGCGAGTGCAAACCGTTTATTCATGCGCCTTTTCTCCTTTTCTGTGAATCGTGATCCGCAGCCGATCCTTTACCGACCTATAAATCCATGGTCAATCTCAGGCCCCACCATTCTTCCCGGTGCATGGAAAACTCCCCGATCAGGGACCGCCCCTTTCGATACACCAGCCCCATTCGAGCGGTTCGAAAGGCATACTCAAAGGGGGCGGTCAGCCCGACATGGGCGGTGATATCGAGATCCCAGTCGTTTTCTTCATAGGCGGTGAGATCCAGGGCCGCGAAGCAGCCCAGCGGTCCGCCCCACAACCGCTCCGCCGGCTCGTATTCCAGACCTCCCTGAACCCGCCAGGGCTCCTGAAACTCGTTATCCCCCGCATGGTAGGCATAGGCCGCCTCACTGTAAATTCGATACCGGTCTTTAAAATGATAGCTGAGACCGCCTGCGATCTCCTCCCGGGTGTAGTTGAGCCGCAGGCGGCCGGTTTCTTCGATGTACTCATCCCCGATATGGCTGGAGTCGTGATTCAATGCCAACCGTGCCGCAAAACCCGAATCGTTCGCCCGGGAGAGGACCGCCCCGTAAAAACCGTCCCACCCGATATTGTCGGTGCTGCTGTCGATATCGAACTGTCCGTAGAAGGACCCGTATAAATCGAGTTGAAAGGCTGAACCCGGGAAGGCCCGGGGAGATGCCCGCAAAAGCCCGTACTGCCCCCCCAGCATGAAAGCGAAACGGTCATTTCCCGCATCCGGAATCTCTGAATCGGTCAGATGCATGTAGGCCATCGACATCGTCGGGCGACGCAGATCGGCCAGATAGGGTGAATAAAGCCTCTCGGGAGGGGCCACCGACAGGCGCCAGGACTCCCCCGGGGTAAACGTCCACCGGTCCTCGTCGGGTTTTCCCGGTTCCCCCGAAACCGGCCGGGTGAATATCAACATCCAGATGCAGATCAGAATTACCTTCGCCGCCAGGTCCGTTTTGCGCCTCATGACAATCATCCCTTTTTAAATGAATGGTTCAGGTGAAACCTCTTTTCGAATCGTTACTACCGAAGACAGGATGACCCTTAGCATGAGGCGTTTCAATTTCAAACCCATTTCACAGGGATTTCGCGGAAGCCGATACTTCCCGCACACAGGTTTCCAGTTCCGCGGCCCGGTGGGCGGCGGTATGGTTCGACAACACCCGTTGCCGGGCGTGCTCACCGATGGTTCGCCGATCATCATTGGATATATCCCTTAAAAAAATTGCCCCGGGAAGAGGTGATGGACAGCCCCGGAATGACGATGTTCATTGCGGCTCGCGGGGTGTTCATGAGGCGGCCCGCTCTCCGGCCGAAGCCGACGCAATAAGCCCTTGAAAAATTCGGTCGAGCGCCTCGGCCCGGCGCCGGTAGGTGTGCTCCTTGAGCATTCGGTTCCGGCCCGCCCGGCCGATGGACCGACTTCGTTCCGGCGTCAGTTCCCGCAAATGGCGGACCACTTCCGCACCGTTTCGGACCACCAGTTCCGGCGGCCGCCTCCAGGAGTTCATCAAAGCCCCCCACTCCGCTGGCCTTGACGATGATGTCCGCCTCCTGAGCCTCGGCCAGGGCTTTTTGCACCCCGGCCTGGTCGGCCGGATATACCACCGACCGGGCATACGGCGGGTCGGGAATGTCCCGGTGCTGCTGCCGCTCAAAGGCGTCCGGTTCATAAAAAGTGATGGGGTAGCCGTGTTCATGAAGTGCGCTCAGAACCCCGCGATAATCAGAATCCCGCGATAATAGGCGGCGGCTCCGTTCCAGCAGGCGGAGACCGGACTGGACCCGAAAAAGGCGATCCGAATATTCATGGCCTGCTCCCGTTCCTATGGTTTCATGTTCCGCATGTGGACCTTGATCATTGTTTCAGCCGATTCTGGAGGATGGCCAGGTGGCCGAAACCGTGATCATTCAGGATAGGCCAAGACGATTATTATAGCCAAAATCCGGAACAGCGCATCGTCTTCTCTGTTCCCGGGATCACAATGACAAATTGCAAGATTCCGTGCCATACGCTAAAAACCGTATATCTCAAAGCGAAATCATGTAAGATCATAATCCGGCTTCTCAAAAAGCGCCCCAGCTATCGCGATAGGGAGAATCAAAATACCCTGAATTCGGGCGGCGAATACATCCTTTCCTCTATTCTAAAGCATTGAATTTCAGGGAAGAATAACTGAGAAAGGAGAATCGATCGATGACATCTGAAGGACAAAAAATTCCGCTTCAACGCCTGGACCGAATGGCCTGGTTTCTCGACAATTCCATTAAAATCCCCGGCATCAACTACCGGATCGGTGTGGACGGCCTGATCGGGCTCATCCCCGGGATCGGAGACGCCACCGGCGCCCTCCTGTCGATGTACATTCTTGCGGAAGGCGCCCGGGCCCGCCTGCCCAAAGCGGTGCTGGTGCGGATGGCCTGGAACATCATTCTGGATTCGCTGATCGGGGCCATCCCCGTGGTCGGCGATATTTTCGATTTCACCTGGAAGGCCAACGCCCGGAATGTGCGACTGATGAAGGAATACAGCCATGCCTCCCACCGCACCGTGAAACAGAGCCGGTGGTTTGTCGGCGGAATCATCGCAGCCCTGATCCTGGTGATCTTTCTGACCTGTCTGCTGGCCTTTTCCCTGGTGCGCATGTTGTGGACGGCGGTCTACGGGTGATTCCAAGTGCATCATTTTGCCGATCCCTCAAAAATGGTTAGCTTACTAGCCTCTCCCATAAAAAACCAACCGCGACAGCGAAAGAGGGGGCATCATGACGCGACGACGATTTATTCGAAAACTCTACACCGGTCTGGTCTCCACCGCCTTTCCAGGGCTGTTGGGTTCTTGCGCGGCAGGGGTTCGGGAAGACGACCATACCCCGGCTGAAGAAGAACGCGCCTATATTCCGCTGAACGGCCGATCCCTCAAAGAAATGGCGGACCGGAAGGTACACCACGGCCCGGA
>JAABSQ010000222.1 GCA_011390315.1 Desulfobacteraceae bacterium | reverse complement strand
CGAGGGTATCGCCGTCTTGGGCGATGAGGTCGATTTCGCCGAGCTTGGTGCGGTAATTTCGGACCAGGATTTTATACCCGTTCCGCTGAAGATAATCGGCCGCGATGGATTCGCTGGTCTGGCCGTACTGCTGGTCTTTGTTCAGCAATGGTCCCGGACCCCTTTGAAACTGAAGCGATGGATCGGGCAGGGGCCGAAATCCCGAATCGCCCGGCGATGGGCGGCGGTGGCATACCCCTTGTGGCAGTCGAACCCGTATTGGGGATAGAACTCATGGTACCGTTCCATCAAACGGTCCCGGGTGACCTTGGCCACCACGGAAGCGGCGGCTATGGAGATGGACAGGGTATCCCCCTTGATGATGGGTTCCTGGGGCAGATCATAGTAGATGGGGAATTTGCCGTCGATCAGAAGATACAGCGGCCGGGGTTCCAGATTCTCCACCGCCACGGCCATGGCGGCGAGGGCGGCCTGGAAGATGTTGATCCGGTCGATTTCGCAGGGATCGATGATGCCGATGCCGACGCTCACCGCCTTTTGGTAGATGATCTCATAGACCTCGTTCCGGCGTTTGGGCGTCAACTGCTTGGAATCGGCCATTTTGGTCACCCGAAAGGACCGGTCCAGTATCACCGCCGCAGCCACGACCGGGCCGGCCAAGGGGCCTCGGCCGGCCTCATCGATGCCTGCGATGACCGTAAATCCTTTTCGAATGACCTTTTTTTCAAACGCCCATAAATCCATCGCCGATACGCCTCAGAAAAAGACGGGAATTCCCCTTCACCGTCGTTCTACCGGTAAACACCGCCGATGAATTTACGCCACCACCCGTTTTTCCTTGAGCCGTGCCGCCTTGCCCCGCAGTTTTCTGAGATAGTAGATCTTGGATCGCCGGACCCGCCCCTTGGTCACCACCTCGATCTGGTCGATGATCGGCGAATGGAGCGGAAACACGCGCTCGACCCCGACCCCGTAGGAGACCTTTCGTACCGTAAAGGTGGCGTTTGCCATGCCCTTTTTTTTGCTGATGACGACGCCCTGAAATACCTGGATACGCTCTTTCTCGCCCTCCTTGATCTTCACATGCACCTTGACCGTATCACCGGGCACAAAATCCGGGATGTCCATGCGCATGGCCTCTCTTTCGATCTGTTCCAGTACCTTCATCATATCCCCCTTACACTCATTATGTTCACATTCGGTTGCAGTTGATCTATCGCTCTCCCAGCAGTCGGTCCATCAGGATGGACGCGGCGGAACGGACGGATAGATGGTTATATTCGGTCGGCCCGTTGATGGGCCTCAATATGTAATCGGCGGCCGAAAAGACCTCCTCGGCGAGCCCCCAGGCGGTTCCGAACTGGAGCAGATAGGGCGCGCCGTCGTTCATCATGTCGCGAAACCGGTCATGGCCGATACTGCCGGGGCGAGGTCGGGCCCCGGTGGCCACCCGGCGGGGTCTCCCCTGACCTTCCGACTCGATTTCCTGAACCGCCGCATCCACGGTCTCCCGGATTCGGATCAATTCCAATGCCGCTTTCCGGCCGGGGTTGAGCCTCGCCCCGGCCCCGATGAGCCAGTGGTCTACAAGCTGCCCGGCCAAATCCCGCTGATCTTCCAGCGGCGTGACCACATAAAAAGACCGGACCCCGTAAGTTCTGCCGGCTCTGGCGATATCATGCAGGTCGAGATTGGTCACCGCCGAGGCGACCGTTTCACCCGACCGATTCATCACCGGATGGTGAATCAGCGCCAGATGCAGATTGGGTCCGGACGATTTTTTCGATATGGCCATGGCAGCGTTTCAGGATCTCCAGTTCCGCGGCCGTCAAGGCCCGGCTTTCCAGAAGGTCCGGTCGTCGAATCACCGTCTTTACAAGAGACGCCTCCAGGCGCCATCGGTCGATTTCCCGATGGTTGCCCGACAGCAGAATCTCCGGCACCGGGTCTCCTTCAAAGACCGGCGGCCGGGTGTAATGGGCGTGTTCAAGGAAACCCTCTGAAAAGGAGTCCTTTTCGGCCGAATCCGCGCCTCCCAACACATCGGGAATCAAGCGAATAACCGCATCCATGACCACCATGGCCGGCAGTTCCCCGCCGGTCAACACATAATCGCCGATGGAGATTTCATCATCGACGAAGCGGCGGCTGATCCGTTCATCCACCCCTTCATACCGGCCGCAAATAAAAATCAGCCCTTCCTCGCGGGAGAGCCGCCGTGCAACTTCCTGATTGAATATCCGGCCCTGGGGCGTCATCAGAATGGTTCGGGATCCCGGATGATCGGCCTTTGCGGAACGAATCGCATCCGCCAGGGGTTCGGGTTTTATCACCATGCCGGGGCCGCCCCCGTAGGGCCGGTCGTCGGTGGTGCGATGGCGGTCCGAGGTAAAATCCCGAATATTCACCGCCTTGGCATGGATCAAGCGGCGATCGAGGGCCCTTCGGATAATACCGGTTTCCCAGAAAGGCTGAAACATTTCAGGGAAGATGGTTAATACCTGAAAATCCACCCGTTCACAACCCCTCGGGCAAATCTACGGTGATGATGTTTCGGCCGGTGTCAATGTCGATTACCACCGATTGAATCGCCGGCACCAGGGTTTCCATCTCCCCGTCCCGCACCACATAGACATCGTTGCTGCCGGTGGGGATGATCTCGGTCAATCGACCGATTGATCGACCCTCCGCTGTAAACACTGACATGCCGATAAGGTCGCGCCAATAGTAGGCATCCTCCTCCGGTTCAGGTAAAAGAGAGGCATCCATATAGACCTCCCACCCGGCCAGGGATTCGGCCTGGTCCCGATTTTCCACGCCTTTCAGGGTCAAAAGCCCGTGGCGTTTGAAGGGCTTTACCCGATCAATGATGTAAAACCGTCCCGGCTGGTCTCCTTTCTTTAGAAAAATTCGGCTTCCCTGCGAGAAGACGGACAGCGATTCGGCATAAGACAAAAGTTTTAAATCCCCCCTGATGCCGTGGGCGCCGGCGATTTTGCCGATCAGCAGATGACCGTCTTCAGACAAAGGACTACTCTAAGATTTCCAATACCGTGCGTTTTCTCACCTTTGCCGACGCGGCGCTCAGTATCGTCCGCATCGCTCTTGCCGTCCGCCCCTGTTTCCCGATAACCTTGCCCAGATCCTCTTTGGCGACCTTCAATTCCAGAACAGAGGTCTGGTTACCCTCCACCTCCTCAACCGTTACCTCTTCAGGATTGTCAACGAGTGCTTGGGCAATGTACTTGATCAGGTCTTTCATAGCTCCGTCTCCTTTTCTGGTTGTAGAGAATCAGGGATGAGAACGTCTAGGTCGGATTAGAGAAAAAGCCTTGCTTCTTTAAAAGATTTCTCACGGTATCCGAAGGTTTCGCGCCCTGATCCATCCAATACTTGACGCGTTCGTTTTTGAGATCCACCACGGCCGGGTCCGGAAGAGGATTATAGGTACCGACCGTCTCCAGAAATCGGCCGTCCCGGGGATTTTCCTGATCCGCCACAACGATTCGGTAAAAGGGGCGCTTTTTCGCCCCGTGTCTGGCCAAACGAATTCTTACAGGCATCTGCTTTTTTTCTCCTTATCCTTTTTTTAAAACGGCAACATGCCGCGACCCAGGCCGCGCATTCCGCCTTTGTTGATTTTTTTCATCATCTTCATCACTTGACTATAATTTTTCAGGAGCCGGTTGACGTCCTGAACACTGGTTCCGCTGCCCCGGGCGATCCGCTTTCGGCGGCTCCCGTTGATGACATTGTGATGGGACCGTTCATGGGGCGTCATGGAATTGATGATCGCCTCGATTCGAACCAGCTCCCGTTCATCCACATCCAGATTTTTGAACTGCTTGTTTTGTTTCATCCCCGGAATCATGCCGATCAGATCGCTCAAAGAGCCCATCTTTCGAATCTGGGACATCTGATCCCGAAAATCTTCTAACGTGAACTGATTCTTCCGAAGCTTTTTTTCCAGCTCGGCGGCCTTTTCTTCATCCACCGTCTCCTGGGCCTTTTCGATAAAAGTCAGCACATCGCCCATCCCCAAGATGGAAGAGGCCATTCGATCCGGATGAAACGGTTCCAGGGCGTTCAGTTTTTCGCCGACACCCACGAACTTAATCGGTTTTTCGGTGATGGCTTTGATGGAGAGGGCCGCACCGCCCCGGGCATCGCCGTCCATCTTGGTCAGCACCACCCCGCCGATGTTCAGGGCGTCGTCAAAGGATTTGGCGATGTTGACCGCATCCTGCCCGGTCATGGCATCGGCCACCAGCAGGATATCCGAGGGCTGAACCGCATCCCGAATGCGCTTCAATTCGCCCATCAGTTCTTCGTCCACATGGAGCCGGCCGGCGGTATCCAGCAGCAGGGTGTCGCAGCCTTCTTTCTGGGCCGCCACCTGCGCCTTTTGGCAGATCTCCACCGGGTCCATGTCGGTGGTGGAATCGAAGACCGGCACATCCAGCTGGATGCCCAGCTTCTTTAGCTGATCGATGGCCGCAGGCCGGTACACGTCCGCCGGCACCAGATACGGCTTTTTGCCGTCTTTGCGCAGGTAGACCGAGAGTTTTCCTGCGGTGGTGGTTTTACCCGACCCCTGAAGCCCCACCAGCATCAGAGCCACCGGTTTGGCGCCGGAAAGGTCCAACGCCTCATGGCTCGACCCCATCAGAGCGGTCAATTCCTCATTGACGATCTTGATGACCTGCTGACCGGGGGTGAGGCTCTTCATCACCTCCTGGCCCAGGGCCCGCTCCTTGATGGAGGCGATAAACTGTTTGGCGACCTTGTAGTGAACATCGGCTTCCAGCAGGGCCATGCGGACCTCCCGCAGCCCCTCTTCGATGTTCTTTTCCGTCAGCTTGCCGTGCCCCTTGAGTTTCTTGAAGACCGAATCAAGCTTGTCGCTCAGATTTTCAAACATAAATAAATCAATTCCTTAGATATTAAAAATCTTGAATTTAATATGGAAAAAATGTAATGTCAAGCACAATCCAATAAAGGAAATTGATTTCACATGACACCGCAAACCGACCAAACCCCCGATCAGAAGATCGATCGGAAGGTAAATCAGAAGCCTGAACAGAAGCCGAAACAGAAGCCAAAACAAAAGATCGACCGGAAAACCGATATCAAAGAACTGACCCCGGACCGGCTTACCCGCTGGCTGGTCGAAAGGGGTCTGCCCCCGTACCGGGCCAAACAGATTCTCGCTTGGGTCTATCTTCGCCAGGCCGATGATTTCGAGTCCATGACCAACCTCGGAAAAGCCGATCGGGTTCTGCTGGCCGACCGCTTTTCCATCAACCGGCTCCTGATAAAGGATTTGGAAATATCCGCCGACGGCACCCGGAAATACCTGTTTGAACTTGCCGACGGGCGCCGCATCGAAACGGTCCTGATCCCTGAAAAAGATCATTATACCCTCTGCATCTCCAGCCAGGTCGGGTGCGCCCTCGGCTGCCGGTTCTGCCTCACCGCACAGGGCGGCTTTCAAAGAAACCTGACTCAGGGGGAGATCCTGGCTCAGGTCCGGGATATCCTTCGGGAGATCGATCCGGAGGATACCAGGCGGCTCACCAACCTGGTCTTCATGGGAATGGGAGAGCCGCTGGCCAACTATGAAAACCTGATCGGCGCACTCGGTACCATCACTCAAGGCGATTACGGGCTCAAGTTCTCGCCCCGTCGGGTCACGGTATCGACATCCGGTCTGGTCCCCGAGATCGAGCGGATGGGGCACGACACCGATGTCAACCTGGCGGTTTCCCTGAATGCGGCGGACAACCCCACCCGGGACCGCCTGATGCCGATCAACCGGAAATACCCCATCGAAGCCCTTCTGGCGGCCTGCCGACGGTATCCGCTGAGGTCGCGCCGTCGCATCACCTTCGAGTATATCTTGATCGAAGGGGTCAAC
>JAABSQ010000221.1 GCA_011390315.1 Desulfobacteraceae bacterium | reverse complement strand
CCACATAGGGACCTTCATGGATGTATTTGATTCTTTTCCGCATCTATTGCATGACCAGCTTTCTTCTATTTAAAATAGTACGCTATCCATCCGTATATTTCAAGCCTGTCTGGGAATCCTTCTTCAATCAATGGTATATGCTTTTGCCGATTCTGCCGGAAATCATCATAGTCCATCAGAATAATCAGACGCATCCCGGTTCAAAGACGAAAGACCGAGACACCCCGAATATCCCCTTCCCAATTGAAAAATCTGCCGAAATCATGTAAGTAGAACTCGGTTTTCCGGCATCTGACGGATCGCCCTTCTTTTATACCCCTTACCAAGGAGCAACCCCATGGGCACGAACAATATCTATTTTCTCGAGGTGTTGGAGTGGCTGGACGATACCGGCCTGGAAATGGTCCACCGCCTGCCGCAGGAGGGTTCCGGCGACATCAAGTACGGCGCGCAGCTGACCATTCGGGAAAATCAGGCCGGCGTCTTTTTCTATCAGGGAAAGGCGGTGGGGGTATTCGGACCGGGCCGCCACACCCTGAAAACCGCCAACATTCCGCTGCTGACCAAACTCGCCAGCATCCCCTGGGGCATGACCAGCCCGCTTCGGGCCGAGGTCTACATCGTCCACATGAAGGTCTTCCCCAACCTGAAATGGGGTACCCGGGACCCGGTCGCCTTTCGGGACGCCGAACTGGGGCTGATCCGGCTGCGGGCCTTCGGAGTGTTTAATCTGCGGGTGGTCCAGCCGGTGCTGCTCATCAACCGGCTGGTGGGCACCCAGGGCATTTACACCACCGTGGAAATCGAGGAGTACCTGAGCCGGGTCATCGTCTCCCGGTTCAACGACTACCTCGGGGAGAACCTCGACACCCTGCTGAACCTGCCGGCCAAGTACGATGAAATGTCCCGGGGGTTGGCGGAACGGCTGCAGAAGGATTTCAGCCATTTCGGCCTCGGGCTGACCCACATCTACATCAACGCCATCACCCCCCCGACAGAGGTGCAGCAGGCCATCGACGACCGCAGCCGGATGGGGGTTTTTCAAGACATGGACAAGCTGATGAAAATGAAGGCCGCCATGGCCATGGAAAAATCCAGCGAAACGGGAGGCGGCGGCCTGGGGATGGGCCTCGGCCTGATGATGCCGGGGATGCTCTCCCAGTACCTCGCAAAAGAGGCCCCCGCCGGGAAAACCGCCGTGCAGTGCCCGGACTGCAAACAGCCGGTGCCCGAAGACGCCAAGTTCTGCCCCCAGTGCGGCCATCAGCAGGTCATTTTCACCCAGTGCGCCGACTGCGGCAAGAACCTCACCCCGAACGCCCGGTTCTGCTCCCGGTGCGGCCACCCGGCCCATGAAACCCCCAAACCCAAACACTGCACCGCATGCGGCGCTGAAAACCTGCCGGATGCCAAATTCTGCACCGACTGCGGCGAAAAGATCTGATGCGGCTGTCCATCGACCACCAGTGCCCCCAGTGCGGGGCCCCGGCGGTGCTGGAGGAAACCGACCGGCTGTTTCACTGCGAGTACTGCCGGGTCAAGTCGTATCTGCTTCAACGCGGTTATTTCCGGTACATGCTGCCCCACAAGGCCCCGTCCGGCGCACGGCTGATCTACGCCCCCTATTGGCGGATGCGGGGGATGCTCTTCGGCTGTCTCGAAGACGGGGTCCGCCACCGGGTGGTGGACCACAGCCGCCAGGCGGTGGCGGCCTCGTTTCTGCCCCGGACATTGGGGCTCAGAAGCCAGGCCATGCGCCTGGCCTTTGCCGGCGGGGATGAAGAGACCCGGTTCCTCGCCCCGACCGTCACCCGGCAGGGGGCGGTCGATCTGTTCGAGGAGCGGTACGGGGCCGCCTTTCCGTCGCCGCCCTATGAACAGGCATTCATCGGCGAAACCCTGAGCATGATCTACGCCCCCTACTACCTGGCCGACGGGCTGGTGGATGCGGTGCTGAACCGGCCCGTGCAGGCGGACCCGCCGGACCTGTCGGAATTCAAGACCGAATCCCCCCGCTGGCCCATCGTCTTCGTTCCCACCCTCTGCCCCAACTGCGGATGGGATATGGATGCGGACCGGGACGCCCTGGCCCTGCCGTGCCGGCGGTGCAATTCCCTGTGGCGGGCGGGCTCGGACCGGCTGGTGCGGATGAAGGCCGCCTTCTTACCGGCGGCGGAGACGGATGCGGTCTATCTGCCGTTCTGGCGGATTCGGGCGGATGTGTCGGGCCTGCTTCTCGACTCGGTGGCGGATCTGGTGCGGCTGGCCAACCTGCCCCGGGCGGTGCAGCCGGAGTGGGAATCCCGGCCCTTCTATTTCTGGGTGCCGGCCTTCAAGCTGCCGCCTCGGGTGTTTCTGCAGATCGGGTGTTTTTTAACCGGGATTCAATCGGCGGAGGCCCCCGAAAACGGGCTTCCGGAAGGGCCGGGCGATCTCTATCCGGTCAAACTGCCGGTGACCGAGGCGGTGGAATGCCTCAAACTGATGCTGGCCGACCTTCTGAAGCCCGGGCGGACCTTTCTGCCCCGAATCCCCCGCATGGAGGTCACCCCCCGCCAGGCGATGCTCGTCTACCTGCCGTTCCGGAACGGCCCCCACGACCTGACCCATCCCCGCCACCCGGTCGGCATCAACAAAAACATGCTTCAGTTGGGGCAGGGGATCTGAGGGCCCTGGAATTGGCCGCCGGCCATCCGGATTGCAAACCGGGATCAGGAATCACCTTTCATCCCTCTGCCGGCCCCGACAGATCCGCAATATACCGCTCCAGATCATTCGGCTCGCCGTCTTTGTAATCCTCGGGATAGAGCAGTGCCCACATGAAAAAGACGCTGTCGAGCCGCAGGGCGTTGGCGGCCGAGGCGGAAAACCGCTCCAGCCGGTCTTCCACCGGCTCCCGGACGGTGTCGGGCAGGTTTTCGGAGATCGGGGCCAGGGTTTCCGGCAAAACCTGAAGCAGGCGGGCCTTTTCCCGCATCTTTTCAGTGTATCCCTCTTTGTCACCGTTTTTCAGCGCCGCATCAGCCGAGGCTTCGATGTCGCGGATGGTTTGGGCCATCTCCTTGAGCCGAGTGATCAATTTGTCCATTCCTTTTTCCTCCATTTTTTTTCATCCGGTGGATAAATCGTGATCTTCATCTGGATAGGCCGCCCTTCGTCTCTTCTGCGGAAGGGTAGGGCGTTACCCGACCATCTGTAGTTTATGAGCGGAACGAAACGAATTTATCAGATTTCCGAAAAAACACAACCGCAAAAACCGGCTTGCCAAACCGGGTGAATGAAGCATACACTGAACCCATGAATACAACCGCATTGAATAAGGACAAGAGGAAGGAATACGGAATGGAACCACTCTGGCGATATGAAGACTTTGTTCAACAACTCACTCACCCCAATCCGCTGGTCCGCCGGCGCGCCCTCGCTTTTCTGAATTACCGGCACCGGTACCGGTATACCGATGCTGTGGCAGGCCTGATCGATGATCCGGATACCTATTTGGCGAGTGCCGCATACCGCTATTTGGCGCGGCATGAGGCGACGGCCCATGCACCGGCGATTCTGGAGCGCTTTGAATCCGAGGAAGACGGCAGCCGACGGTTGCCCCGTCAGGCCCAAACCTTGGGAATCATGAAATATGAACCGGCTTTGCCTGCGGTCCTCCGATGGTTGAAAAAGAAACCCGATCCTGTCTTTTTGGAGTCCGGGATCTACTACCTGAGCAAGATCCGGAGCGAGGAAGGCCACCAATTTCTGAAAGATCTGTTTCGTGCCGTCAAAGATCCCTCCTATCTTGAGCCGGTAGCGGGAGGGCTGCTGGCGCATCTTGATCCGGAAGACATTCCGGATATCTTGAACCGCCAAATTCGGGAGACGAAGCTGAAAAGATCTCATGAAGACGGGCTCTGGAAGACGATCGCCTTCGAGCTGAGCGGCGGAAATGGATATTGGCGCGAATTGAAAGAAATGAAAAGGCATCCGGAGTTGTCTGATCCGAAGGCTGTCATGATGCGGTGCGGGGAATTTTTCCCGGGTCTAAAAGAGGCTGAAAGCCTTTTGGCGGAGATTGGATCCGCCCTTCGCGACAAAGCGTATCCTGAGGTGCTCGATCTGGTCGTAAACGACAGCCGGTCGGTGTTCCAAGCCCGCTATCCGGATGATCCGCCGGCCTGGCTGACGGAGATTTTTGAGTTGGACCGGCTGGCCCTTACGGTATTGGAGGAGGTGAAGCGACGCCCCCGAATATGGAAAAATGTGAATGCCAAAGAGGCGGATCTTTGGATCCACATGGTCCTTTGCGCTTTTTTCTCGATCCGCGGACGGGCCGCCTATCCGGCTGCTTTGGATCCGGCGGCGGACCCGGAAACCCTGATAGAGGCGGTCCGCCATGCCGACGAACTGCTCCCGGTTTCGATTCAGAAGCGGATTGTGGAACTGGCGCCGGTGCAGGCGCTTCCGACGGTCCTCACGCCTGAACTCCACCACTGGTGCGATGTCTGGGCGGTGCATCTGATGGGGCGCATCGGGGACCCGGCTTTCGTTCCGGAACTGATTCGGGTGCTCAGGGAAGTGGATTCCCTCGACTTTATCCATAAGGATACAATTGAGGCATTGGCCGCACTGGATGAATCCGCGGACCCGGCCAAATTGGCGGCGATTCAGGAGAAAGCGGTCATCGGGTGGGAATTGTTTCATTTTGCAGAATACCTGCCCTATCCCCAGGCCCATGACGCGCTGGTGCGGGAGTGGCAGGAGGGTGTGGAGATGGATTCTTATTCGTTCTATGTCGAAAGTCTGGTCCATGTCGGTGACCCCCGGGCTGTCGATGAGCTGAGAAGGCTATACCATGAAGAAAACGATTCGGTTATCGTCGGGGAGGCCCTGGAATGCCTGAGCGAGCTGCATCAGACCGAAATTCCGGAAATGGAGGAGATCCTGACCAAACGGGAAGCGGAAGCACGGGAAATGAAAGAGGGGGGCTCGATGCTCGATCAGATGTTTCAGGGTGGCGTCGCACCGCCGGTGTCCGTCAAGACGCCTGAAACGGTGGTCCGGGAGGGGCCGAAGGTAGGCCGAAACGATCCCTGCCCCTGCGGGAGCGGCAAGAAATACAAGAAATGCTGTCTGAATAAATAAACCGAATGCTCCCGGATACCATCAACACCTCGATATCGGACCGGCGCATGCATCTCGACCGGGAAGCGGTGAAGGCCCTTTTTTATAAAGAGACCTTCACTGCGGTGGAGCGGTACGCCATCGATGTGATGTTCACCGAGGCCTCGCTGCAGGAGCTGATCGATTTTTTAAAGCAGAACCGGATTTCGCACCATCGCGCGGCCCGGCTGTACGGCCGGTTTAAGAACCTTTATCATCCCAGGACCTCTCCCAAACATGAGTGGCTTTTCGGATCATTTCAAGGACCAGATCGAGGCGCTGAAAACCGCCGTTGATTGTGCGCTATCGAAAATACCCGGTTCCGCCTGGACCTTCGGGGGCGGCGCCGCCCTGGCCATGTTCTATTTCGAGCATCGCCTGAGCTATGACGTGGACATTTTCATCCATGACCCTCAGTACTTCGCCTTTCTGTCCCCGAAATGGTATATCGACGACGCACCGGATATTCAGGACGACTATCTGGAGCTCGCCCATCATATTTCCCTGACGACGACCCGTTCGGTGAAAATCGATTTCCTCTTGACGCCCTATCTGACCGACGAGCCGCCGATCCTGAAGCGCTTTTCAGGAATCGAATGCCGGGTGGACCCGGTGGTCGAGATCATTGCCAAAAAGCTGCGATACCGGTTGAAAGACCTGCGGGCCAGGGACATCTTCGATGTGGCCGTGGCGGTGGACCAGGATGCATCGGTGCTCAGAACGATTGTCGATCAAAGGGTGATTACCTGGGATGAATTGTATGAGTGGTCGCGTTTGCTGGTCG
>JAABSQ010000220.1 GCA_011390315.1 Desulfobacteraceae bacterium | reverse complement strand
ATGTAACGGAAAAACTGGAATACGACCGGACCTGTATTCCCGGCTTCCTGGATCAATCGGCGGAAAAATATCCGGACCGGATGGCCCTGTCTTTTCAAGGATATACCGTTTCCTATGGGAAGCTGAAGGAGATGGTGGACCGTTTCGCCGCATGCCTTGCCGATTTCGGAGTCGGCAAAGGAGATCGGGTGGCCATCCTTTTGCCCAACCTCATTCCCTGCGTGGTCAGCTATTTCGCAGCCCTGAAAATCGGCGGCATCGTGGTCATGAACAATCCGCTCTATTCCGACCGGGAACTCGAGCACCAGTTCAACGACTCCGGCTCCAAGGTGCTCATCACCTTGGATCTGTTGGGCAATCGCATGATCGATCTTCGGCCCGAAACCGGGATTCGGCAGATTGTCTACACCTCCATCGGGGATTACCTCCCCTTTCCCAAGAACCTTCTGTTTCCACTGGTGGCTAAGAAGAAAAAACTGGCCGCAGACGTAAAATCGGCGCCGGACCTGTATCGATGGAAACAGATTTTGTCCAAATACCCCCCGAACCCGCCCATAGTGGATTCGAACTTCGAGGATGTAGCCATGTACCAGTACACCGGCGGAACCACCGGGGTTTCCAAGGGGGTCATGCTGACCCATGCCAACCTGAGCCGGCAGGTGCAGCAGATTTCCGCCTGGTTTCCCAAATTCGGCATGGGAGAAGAAATCATGCTGGGCGCCCTGCCCTTCTTTCATGTGTTCGGCCTGTCCACCTCCATGAACTTCGCCGTTTTCATGGGATGGGGAAATGTGCTGGTGCCCAAACCCCAGCCCGAACAGCTGATCGAGGCGATCTCCAAATACAAACCTTCATTCGCTCCGCTGGTGCCGACCATGTATATCGGCATGCTCAATCATCCCGGGATCGATTCGGCGGATCTGACCTCCATCAAGGGATGCTTTTCCGGCAGCGCGCCCCTGCCGGTGGAGGTCATTCGGGATTTCGAAAACAAAACCGGCGCGGTCATCGTGGAGGGATACGGCCTCACCGAAACCACCCCGGTGACCCATATCAATCCGGTCTCCCGAGAGAAGCGAAAGGTCGGCAGCATCGGCTTTCCCATTCCGGACACCGAATGCCGCATCGTAAGCCTGGAGGACGAAAAAACCGATCTGCCGGTGGGAGAGGCCGGAGAACTTCTGATCCGGGGTCCCCAAGTGATGAAAGGTTATCTCAATATGGCCGATGAAACCGCGGCGGTGCTCACCGAGGACGGATGGCTGCACACCGGCGACATCGCCAAAATGGATGAGGACGGATTCTTTTACATTGTCGATCGAAAAAAAGACCTGATCATCTCCGGCGGATTCAATGTCTACCCGAGGGACATCGACGAGGTCTTTTTCGAACATCCCAAGGTCCAGGAAGCCTGCTCGGTGGGCATTCCCCACCCTCACCGGGGCGAGGCGGTCAAGGTGTTCGTGGTGCTCAAAGAAGGAGAAACCGCCACTCAGGAAGAGCTGCTGGAATTTTGCAAAGGACGGTTGGCCAAATACAAATGGCCCACCGAGATCGAATTTCGGGATGAACTGCCCAAGACCAACG
>JAABSQ010000219.1 GCA_011390315.1 Desulfobacteraceae bacterium | reverse complement strand
GCACTTCAGCAGCGACCGTAAAAAAACGGGCGGCCATGTTGCCGTGAGCCGCCCGTTTTTCCACCGGATAGATTCGTTGCCGCCCTTTGTTCCCGAAGGGCGGCAGCTGAAATGATTGATTTTTTATTTTCCGCCGAAAGCGTCCTCGGAAATCTCCACCGCGGCCCCGTTGTTCATCAGGATGGCATTCATTTTGCCCAAAGTGATCGGGAGCAGGGTCTTGATGAAGAATTCAGCCCCCTTGATCTGCCCTTCATAAAAAGCGGCGTCCTTCTTCTTGGCTTTTTCCATCTTCCGTGCGGCGATGGCGGCCCGCCACAGAAGCATCCACGCCATCACCACATCCCCGGTGACATCCATGAAGGGATAGGCGAAGCCGAAGGCGTTCAGCACTTTCGGGGACATGGCGGTGGTGCCCATATGGATCCCCACCTCGCCCAGCTTGTTGACCGCTTTTTCCAGATCCGCGGCAAAATCCTCCAGACCGGAAAGGGCCTTGGCCTCGGCCAAAGTCTTGTTCATTTCACCCAAAAGATCCATGACCGGCTTGCCTTTTTTCATTCCCAGCTTCCGGCCCAGAAGGTCCATGGCCTGAATGCCGTTGGTCCCCTCGTAAATCTGGGTGATTTTGCAGTCCCGCAGGAGCTGCTCCTGGGGATACTCGCTGATGTAGCCGTATCCGCCGTAAATATGAATCCCTTCGCTGCACATGTCAAAGGCGCGGTCGGTGACATACCCTTTGACGATGGGGGTCAGGAGTTCGATCATCCCCTGGTATTTTTCCTTTTCTTCGGCACTGTCGGTGGTCTGCTTCAGGTCGTCCAGGTACCCGTGGTAGTAGAGCAGGCTTCGCATCCCTTCCACCATGCATTTCATTTTCAGGAGCATGCGGCGGATGTCCGGATGCTGGATGATCGGCACCGCCCGGGCATCGGGATCGGCCATTTTGAGCAGGTGTTTGCCCTGGACCCGTTCCCGGGCATAGCTCAGCGCATTCATGAAGGATGCGGAGGCACAGCTGAACCCCTGCATTCCGACCAGTGCCCGGGCCTCGTTCATCATCAGGAACATGGCCCGCATGCCCTTGTTTTCCTCACCCAGAAGGGTGCCGATGCAGTTGCCTTTGCCGCCCAGAGTCAACGAGCAGGTGGCGTTGCCGTGGATGCCCATCTTGTGCTCGATGCCGGTGCAGACCACATCGTTGAACTCACCCGGGCTTCCGTCCGGATTGACCCGGAATTTGGGAACCAGGAAAAGGGAGATTCCCTTGGTGCCTTCCGGCGCCCCTTCGATGCGGGCCAGAACCGGATGGATAATGTTTTCGGTCAGATCATGCTCCCCGCTGGAGATGAAGATCTTGTTTCCGGAAATGGAATAGGTGCCGTCGCCGTTGGGAACCGCGGTGGTGGTCAGCGCCCCTACGTCGGAACCGGCTTCGGGTTCGGTCAAAAGCATGGTTCCGGTCCATTTCCCGGTATACATATTCTTCAGGTAGATCCGCTTTTGCTCTTCGGTGCCGAATTCTTCCACCAGTTTTCCGGCGCCGTGGGTCAGCCCCGGGTACATGATAAACGCATAATTGGCGCCGTTGAAGTAATCGGCGGCGGCCAGCGCCACCGACCGGGGCATGCCCTGACCGCCCCATTCAGGGTCTTCGGTCATGGCCAGCCATTCCCCTTCACGGTACAGTTCATACACCCGGTGAAAGCTTTCGGGAACCTTCACCTGACCGTTTTCGAATCGGCATCCCTGCTCGTCTCCTTCTTTTCGGGTGGGGAGAATCTCCTTGACCGCCAGATTCCGGGCTTCATTGATGATCAGGTCCACCGTTTTTTTGGTAAACTCCGCGAATTTCGGCTGTTTGCTGAGTTTTCCGACCTCCAGTTGTTCGTGAAGAACGAACTCGACATCTCTGCGATCTGCGATGACTTGTGCCATTGTTTCTCTCCTTGGTTATGTTGGTAAAAATGGTTGCTTACGGGACCGACCGTTCCGCCGCCGTGGAATTGGTTTCCGGGTTTCCGATGCCCCGGATGAACAGATCGATGAGGGGATCGGCCATGGACACCAGGTCATATTCCCGGCGGGAACGGACCCAGTTGTTGATGGTCGATTCCACCGCTCCGAGGATGAACCGCTTGACCAGACCGAGATAAAGATCCCGCCGCATAGTCCCCTCCTCCTGCCCCCGCTCCACGATCTCTCCGACGATGTCCAGGTACATCTTCGACATTTCGCGTATATGCTCCTGAATCGATTTATGATTCTGGTGAGCCAGGGCCTGGTAGACCACCGCCATATTGCGATCCCGCTGAAATTCTTCCAGATGCCGGTGAACCAGGTTGCGCAGTTTATCGATGCTGTTGTCGGCCTTATTCACCGATTCTCGAAATCCGGAAAAGACCTGTTTCGTTTTATAATTTAGAAATTGAACCAATATGTCATCTTTATTCTTGAAATAAAGATAGATCGTTCCGTCCGCAACCCCCGCTTCCCGGGCGATCTGGGAAATGGTCGAGTGGTGGAATCCTTTTCTGGCAAAAACGCTGACGGCCGCTTCGAGAATCCGCCGGTATTTCTCACCGGTTTTTGCTTTTGTGCTGTTGATAACGACCTCCTTGGAATCTGCGTGGACACCTGATCCCTTTATGAATGAATACTCATTCATTTATCAGAGACCCTTTTCCAATGTCAAGGGAATAATTAAAAATTTCTCCGAGGATGAATGAAATTGAATTTCTTTATTATTCTTGCGTTTATGAAGAATCCGGAGAATGGGAGATACCGGAAACCGGCTGGAATCCGTTACGGGAGAAAAATGAAGCTTTATTCAATACCACCGAATGGGGCTGACTCGGGATAAAACAGAGGACCTTGGGAAATCCATTTCCGAAGAGTCTGTGCGGGGAAGAACTAAAAAATCGAAAAGGCATTCCGCTGGTGACCGGAATGCCTTTTCGATGGGGAATCCGATAATCGGATAGAAGGGATGTTAGAGATAGGTTTCGATCTCGGCATCCTTTTTCAGCTTTTCGATATATTCATTCACCGCTTCACTGACCTTCTGGCGCTTGAGCATTTGTTCGATACGCTCTTTGCCATCCGCAAAGGAGACCGTCGATTCCGGTTTTTTCTCCTCCACCTTGATCAGGTGATACCCGAACCGGGTTTCCACGATGTCGGATACCTTTCCTTCTTCCAGGGCGAATGCGACTTCTTCAAAAGGCTTGACCATCTGTCCGCGGCCGAAAGACCCCAAATCGCCGCCATTGGTGCTGCTGGGTCCTTCGGAGTATTCCTTGGCCAGTTCAGCGAAATCGCCGCCTTCCTTCAGTTTCTCCTGAACCGTCTCCAGCTTCTTTCTGGCCTCGGCCTTTTTTTCTTCATCGGCATCCGGGGCCACCTTGATCAGAATATGGCGGGCCTTCACCTGCTCGGGCTGCTTGAAAAACTGAGGGTTGGCTTCATAATAGGCCTTTGCGTCCGCTTCGGACACGGTGATGCCCGGAACCACTTCTTCCTCCACCAGCTGCTCGATGCTGATCTGCTCCCGAATCTGCTTCTTGATCACCTCTTCGGAAAGGTTCATTTTGGAAAGCGCTTCCTTGAACTGGGCTTCATTGGGGAACTGCTCTTTGAAAGAGGCCAGTTTCTCTTCCACCGCTTTATCATCGGCGGTGTAGCCCTTCTTTCGGCTTGCCTGGTACAGGACCTCCCGGTTGATCATGTTGTCCAGCACCTTCTTGCGAATTTCCGCAATCTGGGACTCATCCGGTTTTTGCCCCTGCATCTCCATCTGCTTGAGCACCGGAGTCATCTCCTGCTCGAAGGCTTCCTGAGTGATCACCGTATCATTGACCACGGCCACTTTTCCGTCGGTTCCGGATTTTCCCTCGGCGGCCTTCTCCTCGGCCAGAGCCGGTGCAGCCGTTCCCATGAGCAGAATCAGCAGGACCAATCCGCCCCGGATGAATTTTCCTCGAATCATTATAATTATCTCCTTTCAAATTAAAAATGCCCTTTCGGGCGGTTCAGAATACACATACCTGTCTTTGGAAAATCGGCAGTTAAATAATGCCAGTAAGCTTATCATCCCGATCGGGATTGTAAACAAGGCAGGTATTTTTTGTTCTCTGAAATGCGATGGGCGGATGCGATCCGTTCCAAGAAAATAGACAGGAATCTTGCGGAAGGCAGGTGCAGAGACTGCTGGTATATTTCCGGCAAAAGCCGAAGGTGTAAAGGCAAAGGAGAGAAGCGGAGAAAAAACCCGCCCGGGCGGAGGGGGGAATCAGACCTGCATCCCGGGCAGGCGGAGTGGATCATCGCCCCGGCCGAGGAA
>JAABSQ010000218.1 GCA_011390315.1 Desulfobacteraceae bacterium | reverse complement strand
CAGGATAATCAGCATGAGAACCGCCCCTGCCGGCACCTGAAACCGGGTCAGGGCATAGGCGCCCAGAGCCGCGCAGAAGACCGAAATGACCGCGGCGATCGCGGAGATGAGGATGGAGTTGATCATGTACCTGACAAAATGGCTCGACTCGGAAAACAGGATGGTAGCGAAATTGGACAGGGTGAAGCCGTAATCTTGCCCCTGCTGAAGAAAATCGGCGCCGGTGGAAAGCCCGGTGGCCACCATGTAGGTGAAGGGAAGCATGGCGAAGAGGATGGTCAGCACCGCGCCGCCGGTCAGGAGTATTTTTTTGAGGGTTTCTTCACGCATGGCTTACGCCTCCCCGAACCGGGACGCCTTGACATAAAACAACGAAAGCAGCAAGGCGATGACGAATAATAGAACGCTGGCCGCCGAGCCGTACCCGAAATCGCCGGCGGTGAAGTATTTGTAGGCGAAATTGGACACCGCTTCGGTGGCGCCGCCCGGCCCGCCGCCGGTCAGCACATAAATGACGTCGAAGACCCGCAGGGCCTGAATGGTTCGAAACAGCAGGGTCACCACCAGCACCGGTTTGAGCAGCGGCAGGGTGATTTTGAAAAACCGGGTCATGAAGCCGGCCCGGTCGATGCGGGCCTGATTGTACAGGTCCTCGCTGATGGCCGACAGCCCCGCCAGCAGGATGATGGCAGCAAAGGGGGTGGTCTTCCAGGCGTCGGCCGCCACCACCGCGATAAAGGCCCCGATTTCAGAGCCGAGCCAGTTGACCGGCTCGGTGGTGATGTGCAGCACCCGCAGCAGCCAGTTGGCGGCGCCGTAGGAATAATTGTAGATCAGTTCGAAGACCCGCCCCGACACCGCCGCCGGAATCGCCCAGGGGATCAGCACACAGGCCCGAAGCAGGCCCCGCATCGGAATCGTTTCATTCATCACCAGGGCGATCATCAAGCCGATAGCCAGCTCCAGGGGCACGGATATCAGAACGAACAAGAGGGTGAATCGCACTGCGTTCCAGAAGCCGGGATCGGAAAAAAGGTATCTGAAATTGGTGAAGAAAATGAATTCCTTTTCCAGAAAAATGACATCCCGCATGAAGGCGTCGTAGAGAGTTCCCAAAACCGGCATCAGGATAAAACCCACAATGAAAAACATCAGCGGAAACAGGAAAAAGACCGCCTGAACATGCTCCTTTTCCAGGGGCGTTCGATGGGCCACCGCATCTTCGAGGCGATCGATCAGACCGGCAAGTGAAGTCATGGAACCGCCTCCCCATGGGTAAAGGAAGGATATGGGAAGGATTCGGAAAGTTGTCCGCCGCCGCCCTCGGGATTTCGACCGTATCGCTGTTCCAGGCTGTCGATTTCAATCTGAGCATGTTCAAGTGCTGATTCAGGCGACCGGTTTCGGGCCAGGGCGCCGCTGATGTAGGTCTGCAAGACATTGGAGACCTGAATATAGTAGGGGATCACCGGCCGTGGCCGGGCTTTCCGGAAGATATCCTTGAATTCTCCGAAATGGGGATACCGCTCCAGAAGGGCTTCGTCCTCGTAGAGGTCGCCCCGGCCGGGATTCCATCCCAGTTCCAGCACCACCATCCGCTGGGCCTCCTTGGAGGTGACATACGCAGCGAATTTTTTGGCATCCGCCTTCCGGTCGGAATATTTGGATACCCCGATATGATACCCGCCCAATGTAGACACGCCTTTTTCCCCCTCGGGAGCCGGCAGCGGTGCAATCCCCACCTTCCCTTTCACCGGTGACCCGTCCGACTGGTGCAGGGTCCAGGCATAGGGCCAGTTTCGTTCATACATGGCGTTTCCCGACTGAAAAAAGGTTCGGACCTCCTCTTCCTGCATTTCGGTATAGGTGCTCGGCGGCGATATTTCATACTCCCAGATGAGATCCCGCATAAACCGTAGAGCCTTCAGATTGGCCTTCAGGGCCACCCGCACACCCCCGGTCTCATCTTGAAGCTGAATCCCGCCCGATGCACCGGCGAATTCCAGAAAATTGACCACCAGCCCCTCATACTGGGCCCCCTGCCAGACAAATCCGAAAAAACCGGGGTTCTCCGGCCGCATCTGTTCCTGAACCTTCTTGGCGGACTCGGCCAGCTCCCGCCAGGTCTCGGGCGGGCGGGTCATTCCCGCTTTTTCGAGCAGGTCGGTTCGATAATAGAGGATGCCGCCGTCCAGATAGACCGGCGCCGCCATCAACCGGCCGTCATAGACATCGGTCCGGTTGAGGAGTTCTCCGAAAAAGGGGGTCCGGTCCAGGTTGTCCAGGGGAACCAGCCATCCGGCAGCGGAAAACAGACCCACCCAGGCCACATCCATGAGAAACACATCCGGATTTTGCTGTTTCGATTTCATCGCCACCATCAGCCCCTGCAGCTGCTGCTGAGAATTGGCCGGCTGCCGCAGCAGGCGCACCGAGATGCCGCTGTCCGCCTCGAATTTTCGCACCACCTTTTCCCAGGCAGCCAATTCGCTGGGGGCGCCGCCCACGGCGAAAACGAGGTCGGTCTCGGCGTCGCCCCTTCCGCATGCAAAGAGCATCGGCAAGCACAGGAGAATCAGCAGCCGACCGCTTACCCTTCGCCGGATTGTATGCAAATCAGGCCCTCTCATGGACCTGCCCTTTCATGGATTGTGCGTCCTTTCATACGGATCATAACATCCGGATCATACCCGGGGGTGATATTGCTGAAAAGGGGGGAAATCCGGTAAATCGGGGAATGGGATGCCGTATATTTGCAGCGAAGAATCGGGATCAGGTGCAACAAGGTTTGTCGAAAAAATAATACCGTACCCGCCGCCGGGATGAATCCCCCGGTGCATCCCGAAGAGCGCCCTTAGGGCGCTTCACCCCCCTCTTTCTCGAATTTTCCACATATCCGAGCCCGCTTCAGCGGGCTTTTTCGGATTCAGCCGGGGGATTCATCCCCGGCTGCGTTCGGATGGCATTTTAATTTCTGGGAAGCGCCAAGATATAGATTTCAGAATGGAACTTCGTCGTCAATACGGCGGTTCCGCAGGGCCTTCGTATCCGCACATGCCGGTCCGAGGGGAGTTGTAAAGCGGCGTCGGCTCGCCATAATCGCCATGGGGATGGGTTTTGGCATGCGCTTCGCACAGCAGACCCGATTCATCTTCTTCGTAGACGCACTCCATGCATAAAAACCGGGCCGGCTTTCCACATTCCTTGCAGGAGACCTCCGGCAGGTTGTTTCTGGCCAGCAGAGCGATGGGATGGGAGATGAGGGGTTTGCCCTTCCGGACGCCGACAGCCTCCACCAGGGTTTCCGAAGTCGTGCCGAAGTCATAGAGGTGGATCAGCTCTTTTGTCTGCGGGAAGACATCGTCCGCCTTCAGGCTCATGTCCAGTTCCGGTTTCTGGTAGCGGCGCTTTCCCGGTTGAAATTCACTCAGATGACCGCAGCATTCCAGCCAGATCGCCCGCAGGTATTGATCCAGATCTTCCAGCATAGCGGATCCGTTCATCTCCAGGTGAAGCCAGAAGTCGGCCATAAATGCATCACGGACCACCAGATGGTAGAGATTTTGGGCTTTTTTTTTGGACGCTTCCGCCTTACGGACCGCTTCATTAAAACTGGAACACGCAGACAGATGCTTTTTCATACCGCCCTTGGTGTATTCCTTCTTACAAAAGGCGCAGGCGCCGCGCGTCTGTTTTCTTCTTGCCATGGGGTGTCCTCCTTGTCTTTTTCAATGAATTCATTCAAACGAGTGCCGTATACAATGAATCCATTCAAGCGCCGCGTCAACTCCTGAAAGGAATGATTTCTCGCATAAACCGTGATTCCGGGTGATACAAGTGAGAATCTTAATTCCCTTGAAAATTTCGGTTCTCCCCATTATTATCCAATGCGGAGGACAAAAGACCATGGATATTCAAAACCTGTTGGCATCCGGAGAATCGGAAACCGTCGAATTCAAGACTGCTTTCGGCAAAGAAGTCATCATCTCTCTTTCAGCCTTTGCCAACACGTCGGGCGGCCATGTCATCGTAGGCGTGGATGATTCCGGGAAACCGACCGGATCGGACATCGGCGCCGAATCTGCACAACGATACCTTAACGAAATCAAAAACGCCACCTACCCTCAAATCATCCCCCATGTGAAAACACTCAATCTATCCGGGCAGACGATCCTGGCGTTTACGATTCACGAATATCCGATTAAACCGGTCGCCTATAAAAACCGATACTATAAACGGGTCCAAAACAGCAACCACCTCCTCTCACTGGAAGAAATCGTCGACCTTCAACAGCAAAGCCTGAACATCAGCTTTGATGCATTTCCACGGCAAGAAAGCCTCGAATCGCTGGATGGGTCCCTCATAGAAAAATTCATCGACCGTGCAGACGCCACAGGGCGAGTCAACTTAGGGGATGACCTGTTGACGAATCTGACCAAACTGAAGCTGATCCAACAGGGCAAGCCGACCCTGGCGGCCCTGCTGATGTTCGGCAATCACGGCTATTCTCTCCACATCGGACGCTTCAAAGCAACCGACACCATCATCGACGATCTGCTCCTCAAAACGCCCCTCATGTCCGCCCTCAATGAAGCGATGGTATTCATCAAGAAACACATCAATCTTTCATATTCCTTCGACGGAAGTCTTCAAAGAAAGGAACACTGGCAATACCCTATCGAAGCGCTTCGGGAACTGCTGCTCAATGCGGTGGTTCACCGGGATTACAAGAACACCTCGGATGTGGTGATCAAGATTTTTGACGACCATATTCTGTTCACGAACCCGGGGCGGATTTACGGCAATCTGACGATCGAGGATTTGAAACGGGATGATTATGTCTCATCTATCCGCAACAAGCTTCTGGCGGAAGCATTTTACCTGATCGGCGACATCGAAAAATACGGCACCGGGTTCATCCGGATTCGGGAATGGCTGCGTGGTTATCCGCACATCAGCCTGGACATCAGCGAAATGGGGGATTTCTTCCGAGTCGATGTTCGAAGTAACGTGGGCTGCCAAGAAAACGACCTAAAAAACGACCTAAAAAACGACCTCAGAGAACAGTACGGACTGACCGATAACCAAGCGGATATTCTTCGGGCAGTTATACAGAATAAATTCATCACCCAGCAGCAACTGTCTGAAAAAATCCGAATCACCCCCAGAAATATTCGGAATAACATTGACAGACTGAAATCAAAAGGGCTTGTCAAACGCGTCGGACCGAATAGAGGCGGTTTTTGGCAGGTCGATCTGCCGGATAACGGAAGGTCTGTTCACCCATATTGATTCGGGTTTTCCTCATCTCAATGAAAATTCGAATCAGGATTCCCGGGATGAAAACACAAGATAACAGGAGTGGCTTCGGCTGCTTCTTCTGTCTGAACCCCTGACAGCCTATCCAGCCCTGAAAACCATTTCCTTTCCACCCCCGTCCCTGCTATAATCCACCCAAAACTCAAACAACACGGGCCGAACGGCAAACCCGAAAAAAGCGGCCGTCCCCGCGCGACCTGAAAAAACGCCTACGCCATGACCGACAACGCCAAAAATGAATCGAAATCCGTTTCCCACGACCAGAATTTCAAAAACCTGATCCTGGACTATCCGGTCCAGTCCATCCAGTTTTTCGCCGAGCCCGAGGCCGAGCGATGCGCGTCCGGCGCCCGGATTGTTCCCATCCGACAGGAGCAAATAAAAGACCGGCTGGGCGACCGGTTCCGGGAACTCGACGTCCCCTTGCTGGCGGAATGGCCCAACGGCGAGCGCGCCGCCATTCTGTTCGTCATCGAGGAGGAAACCGACCCGGCCCGGTTTTCCATTCACCGGCTGGCCCACTATTGCCTGGACCTGTCCGACCTGTTCGACACCCGGCGGGTGGTTCCCGTGGTCGTGTTTCTTCGGCCCGGCGACTTCCCGACACAACTCAGCCTCGGCGGGGACCGTGCCGAATATCTTTACTTCAACTTCATCGCCTGCGACCTGGGCCGAACCCCCGCCGCGGCCC
>JAABSQ010000217.1 GCA_011390315.1 Desulfobacteraceae bacterium | reverse complement strand
TTGGTGGCCATGATCTCGAAGCCGAGCCGGTGAAACTCGCGGGCGAATCCGAGGGCATCGGCCTTGTCCCGGTCCTGGACGCTGATAAAGACCGTGCCGGTGGTGGGCATCTTCTGGCCGGCCCCGAGCTGGGCCTTGGCATAGGCATGCCCGAAATGGCAGTCGATGCCCATGACCTCGCCGGTGGATTTCATCTCCGGCCCCAGCAGGGTGTCGACGTCGGGAAACCGGTTGAAGGGGAGCACCGACTCTTTCACCGCAATATGGGGCGGCACGATCTCCCGCGTCAATCCGAGCTCCTTCAGGGTTCGGCCCAGCATCACCTTGGTGGCCAGCTTGGCCAGGGGCACCCCGGTGGCCTTGCTCACGAAGGGGATGGTCCGGGAGGCCCGGGGGTTGACCTCCAGCACGTAGAGCTGATTGTTGCGAATGGCGTATTGCACGTTCATCAGCCCCACCACCTTCAACTCCGCGGCCATGGCTTTGGTGGCCTCCGCGATCCGGGTCAGCATTTCCGGCTCGATGTTCTGGGGCGGCAGCACGCAGGCCGAATCCCCGGAGTGGACCCCGGCGGCCTCGATGTGCTCCATAATGCCGCCGATGACGGTATCCGTTCCGTCGCAGATGGCGTCCACATCCACCTCCACCGCGTTTTCCAGGAACTTGTCGATCAGCACCGGATGGCCCGGTGAGGCCAGAATGGCCAGCCGGGTGAAATTGGCCAGCTCCTCCGGGGTATAGACGATCTTCATGGCCCGGCCGCCCAGCACATAGGAAGGCCGCACGATCACCGGATAGCCGATCTTTTCGGCCACCTGCTTGGCCCCGTCCAGGGTGGTGGCTGTGCCGTTGGCCGGCTGGACCAGATCGACCTTGTTGAGCATGGCCTGAAACAGCTCCCGGTCCTCGGCCCGGTCGATGGATTCGGGCTGGGTGCCCAGAATGGGGACCCCGGCCTCGGCCAGGGGTACGGCCAGATTCAAGGGGGTCTGGCCCCCGAACTGAACGATCACCCCGAAAGGCTTTTCCGATTCGATGATGTGGAGCACATCCTCCCGGGTGAGCGGCTCGAAATAGAGTTTGTCCGAGGTGTCGTAGTCGGTGGAGACGGTTTCGGGGTTGCTGTTGACCATGATGCTCTCGATCCCCAACTCCCGCAGGGCGAAGGAGGCATGGACGCAGCAGTAGTCGAATTCGATCCCTTGGCCGATGCGATTGGGGCCGCCCCCGAGAATCAGCACCTTTTTTCGATCGGAGATGCGGGCCTCGTTCTCCAGTTCATAGGTGGAGTAATAATAGGGGGTGGCGGCCCTGAATTCGGCCGCGCAGGTATCCACCAGCTTGTAGACCGGGCGGATGTCGAGTTCTTTTCGGTAGCGCTCCACCGCCGGTTCGGTGGACCCGGTGAGGTGGGCCAGCTGGATGTCCGAAAACCCCCAGGACTTGGCCCGCCGCAGCAGGGCCGGGTCCAGCCGGCCGCCCGATTTCCCGGCTGCTTCGGAAAGGGTCGCTTCCATATCCACCAGCTGTTTGAACTGATGCAGAAACCAGGGGTCGATTTTGGTGAGATCAAAAACCGCGTCCACCGACATCCCCGCCTGCAACGCATACCGCACGTAAAAAAGCCGCTGGGAGTTGGGGGTGGCCAGTTTCTGTTCGATTTCGGTTAGGGTCGGCCGGCGCTCCTCCAGGTCCTCGACATCCCGGCCGTCGGCCCCGAACCCGTAGCGCCCGATCTCCAGGGACCGCAAGGCCTTTTGCAGGGATTCCTTGAAGGTTCGGCCGATGGCCATGGTCTCCCCCACCGATTTCATGGAGGTGGTGAGATAGTCCTGGGTTTCGGGGAATTTTTCAAATGTCCACCGGGGGATCTTGAGGACGCAGTAGTCGAGGGTCGGCTCGAAGGAGGCCATGGTCTCGCCGGTGATGTCGTTGGGGATTTCGTCCAGGGTGTAGCCCACCGCCAGCTTGGCCGCAATCTTGGCGATGGGGTAGCCGGTGGCCTTGGAGGCCAGGGCCGAACTTCGGGAGACCCGGGGGTTCATCTCCACCACCACCATCTCCCCGTTCTTCGGGTTGACGGCGAACTGGACATTGGAGCCGCCGGTATCCACCCCGATCTCCCGCATGATGTCGATGGAGGCGTCCCGCAGCACCTGATACTCCCGGTCGGAGAGGGTCTGGACCGGGGCCACGGTGATGCTGTCGCCGGTATGCACCCCCATCGGGTCCACATTCTCGATGGAGCAGATGATGACCACGTTGTCCTGCTTGTCGCGCATCACCTCCAGCTCGTATTCTTTCCACCCGAGCACCGACTCTTCCAGCATCACCTGATGGATCATGCTGGCGTCGAGCCCGGCCTTGGCCATCATATCCAGATCCTCGGGGTTGTAGGCCACTCCGCCGCCGGTGCCGCCCAGGGTGAAGGCGGGCCGCACGATGATGGGAAACCCGAGCTCCCCGGCGATCTCCCGCACCTGGTCCATGGTGTTGGCGATGCCGCTTTTGGGGATCCGCAATCCGATCCGGTGCATGGCCTGACGGAACCGGTCCCGGTCTTCGGCTTTTTCGATGGCCTCCACCGATGCCCCGATCATCTCCACCCCGAACTTTTCGAGGACGCCCATTTTGGCGATCTCGATGGCGGTGTTGAGGGCGGTCTGCCCCCCCAGGGTCGGGAGCAGGGCGTCGGGACGCTCTTTTTCGATGATCATGGCCACCGCCTCGGGGATCACCGGCTCCACATAGGTGCGGTGGGCCGTCTCCGGGTCGGTCATGATGGTGGCCGGGTTGCTGTTGACCAGGACCACTTCGTAGCCTTCTTCCCGAAGGGATTTGCAGGCCTGGGTTCCGGAATAGTCGAATTCGCAGGCCTGGCTGATAATGATGGGGCCGGCCCCGATAATGAGGATCTTGTTGATGTCGGTTCTTTTCGGCATATCAGGTCGTTGACTCTCTGCGGTTGAATCGCGGTTGCGGTATTACGGCTTCTTGGAAGATTTGGAAAAAGTCTTGAACTTCACTTTCCCGTTGAAAAACTGGATCGAAATAGTGGTGTCGCCCTCGGTCCATTCGGATGCGGTGCCCGAGAGACCGGCGAGGTTGACGGAAGACGATTCGGTGGGCTCGCCCAGCAGGTCCAGAACCGCCGCCCGGGTCATGCCCGGTTCGATTTTTTCAAAATTGGCCTGATTGATGCGGGATTCGCAGGAAAACAGAAGCCCGACCACCATCAGCACCACCGCCCCCGAGGTTACGGCCTTGAAGATGTCGACTTTCATGATTGTTTTACGGCTCCGTGTAAGAGGTTCCCACCTGAATCATTGCTCTATCATGCGGACGAAGTCACCGAACAGGTACCCGGCGTCATGGGGACCCGGAGCGGCTTCCGGGTGGTACTGGACCGAAAACAGAGGGTATTTCCTGTGGCGGAATCCTTCCAGGGTCCGGTCGTTGAGGTTCATATGGGTGACCTCGATATCCTCCCCGGACAGGCTGTCGGTATCCACGGAAAAACCGTGGTTCTGGGAGGTGATTTCGATGCGGCCGGTGGCCAGGTTGTGGACCGGCTGGTTGGCCCCCCGATGACCGAACTTGAGCTTGAAGGTTTTGCCGCCCAGGGCCAGCCCCAGCAGCTGCTGGCCCAGGCAGATCCCGAACATCGGTTTATAACCGAACAGCTCCCGAATGGTCTCCACGGCATAGGTCACCGGCTCGGGATCTCCCGGACCATTGGACAGAAAAATACCGTCGGGTTCCATGGCTCGAATGGTCTCGGCGGTCGTAGACGCCGGCACCACCACCACCTCGAAGCCGGCCTTTTCAAGATGTCGAAGGATATTGTATTTGATGCCGAAATCAAAGGCCGCCACCGAATGCTTCTCTCCCCGGCGGCGCCAGACGGTGTGGTTCAGCGGCGTTTCCTCCGAAAAGGGAACCGGTTGACCGTCCACCCAGTAGTAGGGATTTTGAGTGGTCACCTCTTTCACCAGGTCCCGGCCCACCAGGCCGGGGGTCTCCCGCACCCGCTTCACCAGAGAGTCGGAATCGAGGTCCTCCGTCGAGATGAGCCCCCGCATCGCCCCGAGGTTTCTCAGGTGGCGGGTCAGGGCCCGAGTGTCGAGCTCATCGATCCCCATCACCCCCTGGCTTTGAAGGTAATCGGCCAGGCTCCGGGTGGACCTGAAATTGCTTGGAAAAGCCTGGTATTCCCGCACGATGAAGGCGGACACCTGGATACGGTCGGATTCCATGTCCTCCGGATTGATGCCGTAGTTGCCCACCAGGGGATAGGTCATAGTCACCATCTGCCCTCGATAGGAGGGGTCGGTGAGGACCTCCTGATACCCGGTCATGCTGGTGTTGAACACCACTTCGCCCCAGGTTTCGCCGGGGCCTGTAAAGGACCTGCACGGAAAGGTCCGTCCGTCTTCGAGCGCTAACAAAGCTTCCATATCGTTTTATTATTTCGAATATTTTATGATTGAATGATGATTGATATCAGAGCGATCAGAAATAAGGCGTGAAAACGGCTTTTCTGATGAATGGATGGATTACCTGCGCATATCGGCTGAACTGTTTCTATGAAACATCCCTATCGAACCCATCGTCTTTCCTGAAAAAATATGGATTAAAAAAATCAGAATACCCCTAAATGAAAGAGTATATCGTTCAAGAATTATTTTTTCAATAGAATTTCTGCCGATGGTCGCCCTTTCCGCCGCCGCTCAGGGAAAAGCCGCAAACAGCGGGCGGTCGCCGAAAGGCAGCATGCCGCAGCGACGGCCCCGGTCGAAGAGGGCGGCCACGGCCGCCTCCCCTTCCCTCCCCAGATCCAGCGAGAAATCATTGACATAGAGGTCGATGTGCTGCTGAATGACCGACCCTGCCATTTCCTGAGCATGGCGTCGAATGTATTCGGCGGCGGCTTCGGGATGGTCAAAGCCGAACCGGACGCTGTCTCCAACCGCCGCCTCGGCCCGGCGGGCGATGTCGGTTCCCAGATCCCGCCGCACGGCAATGCCGCCCAGGGGAATGGGCAGGCCGGTCTCCTCCTCCCACCATCGGCCCAGATCCGCCAGCGATTCCAGTCCGCAGCCGGAATAGGTAAACCGGCCTTCGTGGATGATCACCCCGGCCTCGAACTCGCCCCGGGCCACGGCGGGAATGATCTTGTCGAAGGTCATGGGCACGGCCCGGGGCGGCTCGGCCAGATAAAGACCCAAGAGCAGATTGGCGGTGGTCTGCAACCCCGGCACCGCGATGGAAACCGAAGGAAGCCGGTCCGGATTGAAACCGGGCCGGGCCACGATCAGGGGGCCGCATCCCCGGCCCAGGGCCGCGCCGCTTCGAAGCAGACCATACGTATCCTGCAAATGGCCCAAGGCCGCAAAAGAGAGCTTGGATACGTCCCATTTTCCGCCGGCGGCATCCTGGTTGAGGGCTTCCACATCGGCCAGATGAATCCGCCAGTCGAGATCGCC
>JAABSQ010000216.1 GCA_011390315.1 Desulfobacteraceae bacterium | reverse complement strand
TGGGCCAGGCCATAAAAAATAAAGGTGTCGTTGGGGCAGGTGGAGTAGGCCAAAGTCAAGGCGCGTGCCATCGTTTTTTCATTCCTTTCCATTTCCAGTTCCCCGCCGGCAGGTTTCCCGGTACCCGCCGGATTTTCACCCTCTCGGCGCCGGGGGAGGAATCCCCCGGCTGGGTATAGGAAAGCACCCGGAAGGGGGCTCGCCTATTTCGGTTCCCATCCGTTTTCAGCGATGTCCTTCACCAGAAAGGCCGCCGCCTCGGCGCACCGCTCAAAAGCCAAATTCAGGTTCCAGGCATTCCGATTCCGCCGCCCCACCCGGTTGCTGGCGGCCCGGATTTCCACCAGCGGAAGCTCGTAGTGGAGCGCCAGATACGCGGCCCCGGCCCCTTCCATGGATTCCATACAGGGGCGGTATTGATCATAGAGCGCCCGGGCCCGCCGGTCGGTGGCGGTGATGGTGGAAACGGTCACAAAGGGACCCCGTTTCACCCGGCAAACACCGGCAAAAGCGTTTT
>JAABSQ010000215.1 GCA_011390315.1 Desulfobacteraceae bacterium | reverse complement strand
ATTTTACTTGATCCCTCTACGAAAAAACAAGGATTGATCCGTGAAATTCACACATCCCACTTGATTTCCCGACGCAGCTAGGCCATAATTCCAGAGTATGTAAAGGCTTTTTTCAACCGGTCCGTCCGCCGGGCGGAGCCGTTCAGGAGAAGAACGAGACCGGTTGTTTTCAGGATCAGAGCAGGCTGCTTCCATTCAGGGCCTGGTTTCAAAGGTTGGATCCGCACGGATTGTTCTATGATTTCCGTGTATCAGAAAGACAGGTAGGATATGAATAAAACAAGTAAATTGCCGCAAATCATCCAGGGCGGAATGGGAATCGGGGTGTCCAACTGGCGTCTGGCCAAAGCGGTCGCCATCTTGGGGCAGATGGGGGTGGTCTCCGGAGCGGCGCTCGATTCGGTGTTCGTGCGACGGCTTCAATTGGGAGATCCGAGCGGAAACCTTCGACGGGCGCTGTCTAAATTTCCCTGGCCGGATATGGTTCAGCGGGTCATGGACACCTACTTCATTCCCGGGGGCAAACCGCCGGACAAGCCTTTTAAATTGATTCCCATGCCCCGCTTGAAGATGAAGCGGGCCTATATCGAACTGGTGATCATCGCCAATTTCGTGGAAGTGTTCCTGGCCAAAGAAGGCCATGCCGGAATGATCGGAATCAATTATCTGGAGAAAACACAGCTTCAGACCCTGCCCTCCCTGTTGGGCTCCATGCTGGCGGGCGTCAACTTCATTCTGGTGGGCGCCGGTATTCCGATCGGTATTCCGGGCGCCATGGACGGGCTTTCACGATGGACCCCGGTGGAACTCAATATCCGAGTCGAAGAGAATCATCAGCACCAGAAGTTTACACACCGGTTCGATCCCCGGGAATACTGTACAGAACCGCTGCCGGCACTGCCGCGCCCCAAATTTCTGCCGATCGTCTCTTCGGACATTGTGGCCAAGTCATTGATGCGAAAGGCCACCGGCGAAATCGACGGATTCATCATCGAAAACCATACCGCAGGGGGCCACAATGCCCCGCCCCGAAAGACCGTGAAAGCCGGTTCCGGGCCTCAACCGATGTACGGCCCCAAAGACATTCCGGATCTGGCCAAGATCAAAAGCCTGGAACGCCCGTTCTGGATCGCGGGGGGATACGCCTCTCCCGACATGCTTCGGGAGGCGTTGGAAGCGGGGGCCGACGGCATACAGATCGGTACCGCTTTCGCCTTCTGTGAAGAATCCGGAATCATCCCCGAAATCAAGCAGGAGGTGTTGCGCCGGTATTTCAACGGTCAACTGGAGATATCCACCGATGTCAAGGCCTCTCCGACCGGTTATCCCTTTAAAGTGGTCCGCCTCACCGACTCGGTCGACAGCCGAAGCGGCGCCGGCGCCCGAAAGCGGGTGTGCGACATGGGATATCTTCGCCAGTTCTATTTCGACGGCGTATCCGACATCGGATATCGCTGCCCGGCCGAACCATCGGAAAGCTTTGTCAAAAAAGGCGGCGGCCGGCAAGAAACCCTGGAGAAACAGTGCCTCTGCAACGGGCTGATGGCCACCGTGGGTCTGGGACAACCCCGGGCCGGGGGGTGCGAACCGCCCCTGGTCACTTCCGGAGAGGACTTTTCCTTTCTCCCCCACCTGATGAAAAAAGGCCGCACCACCTACACCGCCAAAGATGTGGTCGATTACCTGACCTCCGGCATCGAATCGCGGCTCATGAATCGCAAGGCGGTTCAAATCGAAACGGTGTAAGTGGGTCCGCCGAAGGACCGGGGCCGCGCCATTCGGTGAAATGAACCTCGCATGATCCATCTTCGCCTCTGCTTCATCGGATTCGGACACGCGGGACAGGCATTGGCCCGCCTGTTGTTGAATCAAAAAGAGTCCCTGGCCCGCCGCCACCGCTGCCGATTTTCGGTGACCGCCGTCGCCACCCGCAGCCGGGGAGGTCTGGTCGATGCGGATGGGATCGATTTGGAACGGGTTCTGGAGAATATTCGATCCCGAAACCGGTTTTCAACCCAAGACAACTCTCTTTCCAGCTTGACGCCGACCGAGATGATTCGAACGGTTCCGGCGGATGTGGTGGTGGAAATGACGCCGTTGAACATTTCTACCGGAGAACCCGCCCTCACCCACATTCAAACCGCGCTATCAGCGGGCCGGCATGTCATCACCCTCAACAAAGGCCCCATCGCCCGGGCCTACCGGAAACTGCGAGACTTGGCCGAAAGCAGCGGAAAACGGCTTTTATTCGAGGGGACGGTCATGGACGGTTTTCCGGTTTTCAATCTGGTGCGGGAGACCCTTCCCGGGTGCCGGATACTCGGGTTTCGAGGGGTGTTGAACAGCACCACCAATTTTATTCTGTGTGAAATGGAGCAGGGGAAATCCTTTTCCGAGGCGCTTGCCGAGGCCCGGCGGATGGGAATCGCCGAAGCCGACCCGGACCAGGACCTGGACGGATGGGATGCGGCCGCCAAAACGGCGGCCCTGATCAACGTTCTGATGGACAGTTCCACGACCCCGGAAAAAGTGGATCGGGAAGGCATTCGGCGCCTGGATACCGAAGACCTGGAGAAAGCCGGGCGGGAGGGGAAAACCGTGAAACTGGTCTGCGAGGCCCGCCGGACCGATGACGGCATTCAGGCCCGGGTGGCCCCGGTACCGCTTGTGCTGAGTGATCCCCTGGCCCGAACCGAGGGCGCCTCTTCGACCCTGACCCTGTTCACCGACCTGATGGGACCGGTCACCCTCACCGAAGAAAACCCGGGCATTTCCCAGACCGCCTATGCGGTCCTTTCCGATCTTCTCACCCTCGTTCGGCACATATACTGATTGAGGTTATAAACTTTACTTTTATATCCCCAATCCTTACTGCCAACTACAAGGATTTGGGATAAGCAAGGATTGTCGTTGGTTGGGCTTGTTGAACTTCGGCGCCCGCGCTTGGCGGGGAAAATCCTTGCTTATCCCCAATCCTTGTAGATATACGGATCAAGGTCATAAACTTTGCTTCATATAAATACAGAAGCAGTGCTAAATGAGCCTATATATGAACATGTAAAATCTATGCCCTCCTGCAGTATAAATCCAGGCTGAATAAGAAGCAGGCCACCCCGGGAGTTTTTTCCCGGGCCGGAAAGCTGTTTGAGCGAACGCGAGTTCTTGCCGGGCCGGGAAAAAAATCCCGGGGTGGCCGAAACGATAATCTTGGCCAAAACCTGAACCGGCTGCGGAGGATCAATCCTTGAGATCGAATCCCAGGCCGGGTTGATCGGTAGGATAGAGCACCCCCTCTTTCAGAATCACCGCACCGTCCGTGGGATCATCGATGAGATCGAGGTGGCCGTCAAGGTCGGCATACGCCACATTGGGCCGGGCCAGGGCAAAATGGAGTCCGGCGGCGATCCCGAGGGCGGCCTCATCCATACACCCCACCATGGCCTCGAGCCCGGCGGCCCGGGCCACCCCGTTGATCCGCATGGCCTCGGCGATGCCGCCCACCTTCATCAGCTTGATATTGACCATGTCCACCCGGTCGTTTCGGGCCAGTCGAAAGGCGTCCTTGAGGCTCATCAGACTCTCGTCGGCCATCACCGGAATGGAGACGCACTGCGTGATTCGACCCAGCAGCCGCTCCTGTTGCCGGGGAGAAGGCTGCTCCAGGATTTCCAACCGGGCCTTGCGGGTACCGGCCACAAACCGGACCGAATCGGCCTCGGTATACCCCTGATTGGCATCGAAACGAAGCTCGATTCCGTCTCCCACCGCCTCCCGCACCTTCAACAGCCGTTCAATATCCGCTTCCACATCCGCGCCGCCCTTGATCTTGAGAGAGATAAATCCTTTTCCGACAAACGCCCGGGCCTTGGCCACCGTTTCCGCCACGGAAAGAATGCCGATGGTGATGCTGGTCTTCATCCGTTTTCGGTAACCGCCCAGGATTTTATACAGCGGAAGACCGGCGGTTTTCCCCAGGATATCAAACAGCGCCATGTCCACCATGGCCATGGCGGAGGGATGGGCCTCCACATCGGGCCGAAGCCGTTCCATCAGCAGAGCGGATCGCAAGGGGTCCGCCCCCCGCAGGACCGGATCAATAAAATTCCGGCAGACCGAGAGGACGCTCTCCGGGGTTTCGCCGGTGACCTCCAGATCGGGCGCGGCGCATCCGCACCCGACCGCCGCGGTATCGGTGTGAATCCGAATAAAAATATTGGGGGCGGTATCGATGGTTTCATAGGCGATGGTATACGGTTCCGCCAATCGCATCACCACCGGCCACACCTCCACCTTGACGATCTTCAATGGGATCTCCTCCTAATACCGCCGCTGATGGATTTCATCCAGGGTCATCCGTTTCAGCTCTTCCACGAAAGCCACCAGATGGGCGATCATCAGCTCCCAGATCCGCTCCCCTTTTCGGGCGTCGGCCTTGGTGGGGTCCCCCATCACCCCGGTGGCGGAAATCTTGCGGGTGTGGGCGTACCAGGAGACGCTTCGCTTGGAGGTGAAATCGAGATACCGGCTGGAAAATTCCGGCACCGATGCTTCGGCCCGGTCCATCCTCACCAGATGGGGCCGCACCGCCAGGCTGGTGCTGGTTTCCACCTCTCCGGCGTGGACGTCGTTGGGTGTTTCGGTAATGGCGTCGATGTCCACATCGCTGGTGTCGCCGGTGTCGACGCAGATAAAGATCCGTTCGTCCCGGTTGATCATCTGGGCCGCATAGTTCAGGGCCGGAATATTGCCGCCGTGGCCGTTGATGATGAGCATCTTTTTGAAGCCGTTTCGGGCCACCCCGACCCCGATGTCGTACACCATTCGGGACAAGGTATCGTTGCTGATGCTGAGGGTGCCTTTGAAGTCTTCATGATGGTAGGAGACCCCGTAGGGAATGAGCGGCAGCACCAGGGGTTTGGGGTCGCTGCACGCCTCGGCCACCCGCTTGGCCAGGTATTCGGCGTCGAATGCGTCGGTATCCAGGGGAAGATGAGGCCCGTGCTGCTCGATGGCTCCCACCGGCAGAATGGCGATATCCACCTTGCCGAACCGTTCAGCCGCATCGGGCCAGGTGAGTTCGCCCCAGATGTGGGTTTCCCCGCTCGATCTTCCCGGGTCGCCCGCCGATGCCGCAATCTCCCCGGAATCGATTTCAAAGGGATAGGGATGGGACATGCCTGAGTCGGCGAACAGATCAAAGGCCTCCCACCGGCGTCCGGTCCTTCTCACCGCCCCGTTGCCGTATTCCGAATAGATTCGGTACAGATCGGCGCGAAGGTCCACCGGAATCGCCCCCACCGGGGAGGCCTGGGGATCGAACCGCAGTTGGAGGGTTTCCGGATGCGGTTTGATCGATTGCTTCACCGGCTCCGGGACCTCGATTTTTCCTTTTTGAAGAAGCATATGGAACAACTGAGAGGCTTCGGCCGCACCCTGGGCATAGGTGCCCTTGTCCGCCAGCTGTTTGAGACAGGTGTTGATCTGTTGTTCCGTGTATCCGCATCGCTCCGGTGCCTCATCCACGGCGGTGAGGATTCCCACGATGCGGCGGCATTTTTCGCACCGCCCGCACGGGTGAACCCGGTCGCCTTCCTTGTGGGTGGCGTGGCAGGAGGTCTGGTGTTCCTGAAGACGGGGATACCGTTTGGCCAGAATGATTTCAATGAGCAGCTCCGACAGGGGCCTCAGGATCGAAAACTGGCTGACCGCCCATCCTTTTCGCAGGTAGAACCGGGTCAGGGCTTCGTCGAAATACCGGCTCTGGTCAAAGAGGCCGTCGTAATGGGGAATTCCCCGGTGGGTCAGCCGGCGGGTGGTGTCGTATTCGTCCCCGATCACGAGGCGGCCGATCCCCCGTTTTCGCATCAGGGGCAAGGCGCCGAACAGAAACACCGCCACGGTCCAGAGCCGAATCGGGTATTCATCGGAGCGGATGTCGGCAAAATTCTTTCGAATGAAGGCCATGTGCTGAAGCATCCATGAGAAAACCCGGTCGGAATTGACCCAGACCCGGC
>JAABSQ010000214.1 GCA_011390315.1 Desulfobacteraceae bacterium | reverse complement strand
CATTACGTTCCTTTCTTGACGAACAGCTTCCTTTCAAAGTTCACAAAAGTCTCGCACCCCTTTGCGGTGATATAGATCGGCTCGCTGCATTCAAATCCGAATTCATCCAGCCAGATGCCCGGCATGACGTGAATGGTCATGTTGGGCTGCAAGACGTTTTTGTCCCCCGGCCGCAGGCTCACCGTATGCTCGCCCCAGTCGGGCGGGTAGTTGAGGCCGTAAGCGTATCCGATGCGGGATTCCTTCACCACCTTGGACCCGGCGACGGCCGACCGCCATTTGGCCTCGATCTCCTCTCCGGTGACGCCCGGTTTGATGAAGTCGAGCACCTGGTTAAGGCCGTCTACCACCGTCTTGGCGATATCCTCCAAATTCTTGGGCGGTTGTCCCACCATGACCGTTCTGGAAAGAGGGGCATGATACCGGTATTTGCACCCGGAAAGCTCCAGAAGGACGATATCCCCCGACTCGTAGCGCCGATCCACCCAGGATAGGTGGGCCGTGGAGGTTCGAATCCCCGAGGGCATAATCGGGAAAATGGCGCTGTGGTCGCCGGTGAACTCTTCGGTGCCGCTGATCTGGGCCTGGTAGACCGCCGCGGCGGCATCGCCTTCACGGATTCCGATCGCGATGGTGTCGATAGCGGTCTGCATCACCTTTTCCACAATCCGGGAAGCCATCTTCATGTAGGCGATCTCCTGATCCGATTTGACCAGCCGCACCCAGTTGACCAGAAGGTTGGCATTGATGATCCGGGCGTGAGGCAGATCGGCGCGCAGGGTATCGAGGCATTGGCCGGTGAAATAATAATTGTCCATCTCCACGCCCAGATTCTTCCGCTCATAGCCCCTCCCCTTGAGAAGATCGGCCGCGAAATCCATGGGATGTTTCAGGTTGGATTGAACGTAGTCGTCGGTGTACCCGAAAATGTTGTCGTTGTGGAGCCAGGTGGTGATCCGGGCGCCGTTGGAATCCTGCTGCCGGCCGAACCAGATCGGCTCATCCCGGTCTACGAAGACCAAAACCCCTTGGTGGACGTAGAAAGACCAGCCGTCATATCCGGTCAGGTAATTCATATTGGCCGGATCGGTCACTAAAAGGACTTCCATTCCCTGCCGGTACATGGACTCCTTCACCTTGCGAAGGCGATCTTCAAATTCGGATTGCTCGAAAAAGCGCATTTTATCTTGGGATTTCATGTTTTCACTTCACGGTTATTGATGTTTTTTTGAATCAGGATGATCAGGATTTGGAATGGATGACCAGGATGAATTAAATTGCAGACAGTCCGATCAGATGCTGAAGAACCTGCCGCTGTTCAGGCGTTGCATAGCAATCCCTATTTTCTTTCGGTTCCATACACTTCAATCATTCGATTCCATTTTTTGGATGCATAGGGAGACAGATTGAGTTCAGATATGTTCTCAGCTATTTCGCTCATGTTAAAAAACTTCCATGTGTCCACTACACGGGCGCGTTCTAAAAATCGCTTCATAACCCAGCGTCTCTTTTCCGGATTGGTCATGATGAGTCTACGGAGAGCATCAGGATTTGTAAGCCGTGGATAATCCCAAAAAACAGCATTTAATAAGTTGTCTTCGTTTTTTTTCCTCTCACGTACATTAACCATCCTACTATACCCTCTTCGATCTTTCGGCTATTTTTCTAAAAGTAGGCGCATGATTTTCGGGAGGAATATGATCCTTTCACCAAGCATCTATTAGGTGTTTGGTATCACCGAATGAGAAGCTTTAAAACCGGAATTTGAAATGAAAATCGGGCAGTGCCGCTGCATCCAGATATGATGCGTAGCAGGGAGCTGCAGAAAGAATACCGATCCATCCTGAAAATCCTTTCATCATCCTGGCCATCCTGATTCAAATCCGGATGATCAGAAAAGCCCCTCCCTCAGAATACGCACATAAGCCTCAGATTCAACACTGCTCCCAGTCAGAACCGTCACCGCATTCTTCCCGCTCACATCGATCTTCCGGTGCATCAACGCCGCGATTCCCACCGCCGCGGCTCCTTCGACAACGAGCCGGTGTTTTTCGAACACGTACACCATGCCCGCTTTGATTTCGTCTTCGGTGACCAGCAGGTGTTCATCCACGAATTGTTCCACCATGGGAAGGGTGTACCGGTTGTCGAGGCCGATGCCGCCCAGGAGGGAGTCGGCCAGGGAGTTTTTTTCTTCCACCGGGACGGGTTTTCCGGCCTTGAGGCTTTCCAGCATGGCCGGGGAGCGTTCAATAGAGATCCCCACGACATGAATATTCGGGTGGATCGATTTGGCGACCATGGCGATTCCCGCCAGCAGACCGCCGCCGGAGAGCTGAATCAGGAGGATATCGGTGTTCGGCAGGTTTTTCAGAATGTCTATTCCGATGGTGCCCTGGCCTGCGATGATAAGCGGGTCGTCGAAGGGGACCACGGGGATCAGCCCCCGGGATATTCTCAACTCTCGATAGTTTTCTTCGGCCTCATCCTGAGACTTTCCTTTTCGGGAAACCTCCGCACCCAGTGCCTGAATCGCTTCGGCCCGGTACTCCGGCACATGCTCGGAAAGGCAGACCACCGCCCGAATTCCCGATCGGCCGGCCACGTAGGCCACGGCCTTGCCGTGATTGCCGGTGGAAAAAGTGATTACCCCTCGATCCTTTTCTTCATCGGTCAGGCTCAGGATCTTGTTGGCTGCGCCGCGCACCTTGAAGGAACCGGTGTGCTGCAAACATTCCAACTTCAGATGCAGGGTGCGTGCGCCGATCCTGTCCGCAAGATCCGGGGAGGGAATCAGCGGGGTTTCCCGGATCAGCGGTTGAATCCTGGCACGGGCCTGAAAGCCATCATGCAGGGTGGGCGATCTTTCCATTGTGCTTCCTTTACCCGCCCAGCGCCATATTCGGCAGAAACAGGGCGATCTGCGGAAAGGCGATCAGAAGAATGGTGGCCAGAATCAGAATCAGCAGGAAGGGCAGGGAGTGGCCGATCACCTCGAGATAGGGACGTCGAAAGATCAGCTGTGCGGTGAAGATGTCGCATCCGAAGGGCGGGGTGGCCGATCCGATGGCGGCCTGCAGGGTGACCAGGGTTCCCAGCAGAATGGGATCGACCCCGGCGCCCACCACATACGGTTGAAAGATCGGGCTGAGAATGAAGATGGCGACGATGGGGTCGACGAACATGCAGGCGACGAAATAGACCACCACCACGATGGTCATCACCCAGAGCATGGAGGGGTCGGTTCCGAAGAGGGGGGGCAGGAGCTGCTGAGGAATCTGCATGAAGCCGATCATCCAGGAAAAAGCCTGTCCGGCTCCCACCAGAATGAAGACGACCCCGGTGATGACGCCGGTCTGCAGGAAAGAATCGACGATCCTCTCGAAGGTCAGGCTTCTGTAAATCAGGGTCTCCAGAATCAGGGCGTAGAAAACGGCGGCGGCGGCGGCTTCGGTGGGGCTGAAGATGCCGGCGTAGATGCCGCCCACGATAATCACCGGAAAACCCATGACCGGCAGCCCGTCCTTGACGGTTTGCCAGCGTTCGGCCCAGTTGACCCGGGGCAGACGGCCCACGTTTTTCATTTTGGAGTAGATAAAGCAGTAGATGGAGAACATCACCAGAATCATCAAGCCCGGAATCACCCCGGCCAGAAACAGCATGCCGATGGAGGTGCTGGTGGCCACCCCGTAAACGATAAACCCGATGGAGGGCGGTATCAGAAAGGCGATGTCGCTGGAATTGATGATCAGGCCCAATGTGAAGGAGCTTTTATACCCCGCCTCCATCAGCATCGGCCGCATGGTGCCGCCGATGGCGGCCACGGTGGCCTGGGTCGAGCCGGAGACCGCGCCGAACAGGGTGCAGCTGACGTTGGTGGTGATCGGCAGGCCGCCGGGCAGATGGCCGACGAACGACTTGATCATTCGAATGAGGCGGCCGGCCGACTCCCCCGAAGTGATGATGCTGGCCGACAGAATGAACATGGGCACGCAGACCAGGGCCGGCGGGGTAATGCCGGTGATCACCTGCTGGACCATGGCCCCCATCAACCGGGGCGCTAAATCCGGCATGTAGACATAGAGATAGAGAATCAATGATCCCAGAAGGGTGACCATGAAAGGAAACCCGAGCAGCAGCATGGTGGCAAGGCTGGTTCCGAATAATGTCATCAGGCGCGTCCCCCTTCGATCCGTTCATTCTTTTTGTTCGGGCGGGCGGCTTTCAAATCCCGGTCCGGTTCCGCCGACGGCACATAGGCCCCGATTTCCTCATCTTCATATTCGCTCTGCTGATCCGGCGACTGCCAGGGATCTTTTTCGGTCAGGTTCTTGATGATGGTTCGAATATACTGGATGCAGGCCAGGCCGAATCCGATGGGAACAATGATGTAAAAGGTCCACCGGGGCACCCGAAGCGCCGGGGTCATGTGCCCCATATTCATGGCGTTCATCAGGTAAAGATAGGAGAACCAGGTCATGACTCCCATGACAAAGGCGCTGACCACACAGATAAAAATGATGAACGCCTTCTCCATTTTCGGAGGCATGGCATCGAGAAACGCTCCCATCCGGATGTGTCGGGCCTTTCGAACCCCGTAACTCACGCCGGTGAAGGTGATCAACATCACCAAAAAAACCGAAACCTCCTCGGCGAAATAGATGCTTTGTAAAAAGGTGCGGGCGAACACGTTTGCCATCAGAAGAATGGCCAGAGCGGCGACGCAAAGCACAAGAATGGAGACTTCAACAGCGTTCACGATCAGACCCAGAGCGCGATTGAATTTTTGAATCGGGGACCGTTGTTTTTTCAGGGTGTTTTGACGGGGGTCCATCACATCCTCATTGAAACCGGATGGGGTTGAGGCGCGGCGGTCCTAAAACCGCCGCGCCGGGAGTTTTTCGAACTCTATTTCACGGGGTCTATTCGACGCCCACCGCATCTTTCGCCTTTTCGATATCCTTCAACAGCGTTTCCAGCACTTCTTCGGCGCCTTCGCCGCCGATATCCTTGAATTTCGGATAGACGGTTTCGGCCTTGGCCTTGAATTCGGCGATGGCCTCGTCCTCGAGTGTGGTGAAGACCAGTTCGGGCTTGGCCTTTTTCATCTTGGCCAGGTCGGATTCGTTTCTTTCATCGATCCACTTGCCGGCCGGGATGATGGCGTTGACCCAGAAATTGCGCATCTCCTCCTGGACCTCTTTGGGCAGCCCGTCGAAGAAGGCCTTGTTGGCGGTGGGAATGCCCAGAAAGGGTTCGCTCTTCAGCTGGGTGGCATAGTCCTGGACCTCATAGAATTTCATGCTGTGGATGGCGAAGAGCGGGTTGACCTGGGCGTCGATCAGGCCCATCTGGAGACCGCTGTAGACCTCGCCGTAGCTCATGGGGGTGGGGCTGGCGCCGTAGGCCTTGTAGTCTTCCACCAGAAGCTTTGAGGACATCAGCCGCACCTTGAGCCCTTCCATGTCGGCCGGGGACAGGATCGGTTTTTTGGAGGTGACCCACTGCCATCCCTCATACATGATGGAGAGCGGCACCAGGCCGTTGGCCCGGAATTTTTCTTCCAGCAGCGGCACAAAATCGCCGTTTTTGACCATCCAGTCGAGGACCTGGGGGACTTTTTCGGTGGGAAAGAGGTAGTTGAGGGCGAGTACCTGGGCCTGGGGGACAAAAGAGCTGATCCAGGCGTAATCGGAAAAGACGAATTCCACCACGCCCATCTGGGCCAGTTCATTGATGTCGCCGGTGGCGCCCAGGGTGCCGTAGGGATAGACATTGATATCGATCTTCCCGCCGGACCATTCCTTCATGTGGTCGGAAAATTTCTTGGCCCAGACCGTCATGAAGTCGCCTTCGATCTCCTCCGAGGCCAGTTTGGCGTTGATCGGCTTGCCGGTGTATTCGGCTTGGACCGCGGGAACCACACAGATCAGAAGGGCGATCACCAGAGAAATGCTGAGAATTTTTTTCATGGGGTATTCCTTTCCTTTTGTTGATTTCGGATTGGGTTATGTATTTGGATTGTTTTATGGAGCCTCTTCCATCACCTCCTTTTCATGAACTGCC
>JAABSQ010000213.1 GCA_011390315.1 Desulfobacteraceae bacterium | reverse complement strand
AAGAAAAAATCGACGCCCCCCCGGCAGGGGCAGGGAGAGAATGCCCCATCTCCCGCATACTGTCTGTGAAGGGCGTACAGGGAAATTCGCGGAGAAAAGATTCGAATTCGGGATCGGAATTCCGGGATGGTGTCGAACAGCGCTTTGAACAGCAGGGCCTTTTCCGCCGGTGTATACCGCACCACCGCATCCTCGGAACTGGCCGCATAAACCGGGCTCAGGCGGTCGGCATCCGCATCCGGTTCCACCGACATGGGATAGCAGCTGTTGACGATGGTGAACCCGAGCTCAATGACGAACCGGTAGAAGGCGCGGAAAGCATTTCGATACTGGTCATGAAAATAGGCGGCATATTCTTCGGGGTTTTTCTGAATGGCTTCGGGCGGGGCCGACCGGGCGACTTCGGTAATGTTCCGGTTGATGCCCAGATTCACCGAGGGATAGATTCCATGCCGGTGGAAAATGGGAAGCGCTTTTTGAATCCCGGCGACCACTCCCGGAAATCCCCGCATGGATTCATGGATGGCGGGAACGGCCGAATCGAGGCTGATCCAGAAGTTTCGAAGCGGCGTCTCGGCCAGGGCTTCGGCAATGTCTTCGATTCGGTCTTCGAATCCGGGGCGATCGGCGCCGGTGAATAAAAAGCCGTTGGTGCCGGTGCGTAGAAAGGGGATTCCCGCTTGCCCGGCATACCGGATCAGCTCCATCAGCTCTTTCCGAAACAGCATCGGCTCTCCCCCGGTAAACGAAAGCGCACGCACCCCTTTTTCGGCGGCGGCGTCGATCATGCCCCGGACCGCATTCGAGGAGAGCCGGGACCGCCGGAACCGTTCCGTTGTCCGCATCCCGCATTGGGGGCATCGGGCGTTGCAGTGGTCGGTCAGCTGAATCACCAGTTGACCCGGAACCCGGCCCCGAAGAAGACGTGCGGCATCCTGATGGAAATGTTGAATTCGTTTCATGAAATCCTGACTCGTTTATACCGCTGTTTGAAAGGCGAATGGTTCGGCGGCGATGGTTTCTTCTTCCAGCATTTCCCAGGAGCGGATAAAGGCGTTTTCAAAGGAACGTTCTTCCATGAATTCCCGGGCCGCGGTTCCCATGGCGGTTCGTTTGAGCGGATTCGTAGTGAGTTCCCGAATCGCCTGCGCCAGTCGGTGTACATCCTTGCCCGGCGCCACCAGGCCGGTTTGATCCGGCAGGATGTTTTCGCAGGGGCCGCCCCGGTCCGAAACGATCACCGGCAATCCCGAGGCCTGGGCCTCCAGAATGACATTGCCGAAGGTATCGGTGGTGCTGGGAAAAACAAAGATATCGCTGGATGCATACACGGCCGAGAGTTCCTCGCCTTCCAGGTAGCCGGTAAAGGTGCACCGCGTGCCGCTCATGGCGCGGATCATCTCCTTTAGATAGGGACCGTCTCCGACCACGATCAGATGGAGATTTTTCAGGCTTGCATTCAGGGATTTGAATGCCTCGGCCAAAACCGGCAGGTTTTTTTCTTTAGAGACCCGGCCGACATAGAGCAGTTTCACCTCCTCTTCGATATGATAGCGCTTTTTGAGCAGCCCGTTTCGCTTTTTCGGATGAAACAGATCGGTGTTGATTCCCCGGGGAAAGAGCCGGATCTTGTCCGGTCGGATGCCTTTTTCGGTCAGCTCTTCGGCGGAGCTTCGGGAGGACACATAGATCTGGTCCATCTGGTCGTAGTACCAGATCATGTATTTCCAGGTCAGGTCCTCGATGGCCGCATCCCCGGTCAGATACTGAGCATATTGGGGAAAAGCGGTGTGATAGGTGCCGTTGATGGGAAGCTTCAGGATATGGGCGATGGCCAGCGCGGCCAGGCCGATGGGTCCCGGGGTGGCCGACTGAATGTGGGTGAATTTCTGTTCGTAGCAGTAGTTGAGCATTTCCAGAAAAGGCGGATAGAAGAGCTTCTGCTCCGGGTATTCGGGAAGTTCATACACCCCGATGGGGGCGAAATTTTGAATCCCTTCCCGGCTGGACCGGTTGTCGGCGTCGCAGGTGATGATGGTGAGGTCCTTGTCGTTTTTGAGGGCCGCCTCCACCTGCTGCTGAAGGGTCTGGGCGACGCCGTTGACATCATAAAAGGTGTCTGTGAAATGGGCGACCCGGGCGGTCCGAGTCCGGGGGCGGTATTCATATTCGCTTCTGGAATAGGCCTGAACGATTTTGTCGTTCAGGGCCTTGTCTTTGGTGAACTGGACAAAGGAGACGAAAAAGGGCGCCAGCAGGGTATAGAGCCCTCCGGCCGAGCCGATGGTCTGGAAAATATTGAAGACATTGGCTCCGGAGAGATGCCCCAGCAGATGGTTGGCCGAATGGGAGAGCACCTTATTGGAGACCTGGTTGACGAAATCGAACCATTTTCTTTCCCTTTCCTCAAATGAGCCGGTTTCGGATCGGGCGATATCTTTCAGTTGCGAATTTTCCCGAAGCAACCGATCGGTCTCCTGGCGGATCAACCCCATCAGCGTCTCCGGCACTTCGGCGGCGGCCCGGTTTCGCCTGCGGTGGTTTAAAAACAGGTAGATCTTGGACATGAACCCCCCGTCGGGCTCGGAATCGGGCCGCAAAGAGCGGTCGAGGTATTTGAGCAGCAGGTCCCGGTGGATGTGGCGATCCAGATTGAACTTGTTGCGGTAGAACTGATAGGCGATGCCGTAGAGGTTGTGGGCCATGGTCAGCGGAGTGGACGCCTGGCTCACGACCCGGGTTTTATGGCTCCGCAGGCCGTCCAGAAATGCCTCCATCGTTTGGGCGTCCGCCACCCGGGTGTAGGTACGGGCGATGTTGAGGCCGCTGTGGTCGTCCGATCCGCCGGTAAGGGTCTTTTCCCAGGGTTTTTCAAAATCGGCTTCGAAATCATATCGGTTCTGAAGCCGATCGATATCCTGGGGCCTCAGTCCGGACAGCACCCACTCGAGGCTCTGATTTTGTTCGTCGCTTCGGGCCCCGTTCAGTTCGAAATTCCGGAAAAGCAGCAGCATCTGTTCAAAATGGCGGATGGTGAGCCGGTCATTTACCGCATACAGCGGGTGGGCCGCTATCGAAATAATCGCCTCACTGTGCAGATAGGCGGCCAGTTCAAAAACGTTTTTTCGAAGCCGCTGGATTTCCCGGTGCTGATCTTCGGTGATGTTGAGGGCCAGAACGTGGATCTTGCAGCCGTCTTCCGGGAAATAGGTGGTGATCTCTTCACTGAGGAAGGTGTCGGGCAGGTGTGCGATTTCCAAGGCGCCGTCAATGGAATTGTGATCGGTGACGGTCACCAGGTCCATTCCCCGTGTTCGGGCGATCTGATAGATCTGAAGCGGTTCCGTAAAGCTTTCGGGACAGCCGATTTTCTGGAGAACCCACTGGGACGGTCGCTTGGAAAACTTCGAATGAACGTGAAGGTCGGCTTTCATGTCTTTTTTTTCCTCCCTTTTCGGACGCGGATATAAATAGAATAATCATCTCATAAGTTTGAACGGAAGAAGGTGTACCGCGTCTATGTTAGTTCTGTATAAGAAGAGGATTAGAAATGTGTGAAATCGGATCGGGTCGAATTCGGAACCGGGCGAAGCCCACAAAAAAAAGGGCGGCCGAAACGGCCGCCCTTGGGGGGGATGGACACGGGGGGATGTGTCCTTGGGATGGGTTGAATATAACCGTCGATTGTTAGGGTTTTATTAGGGTTTCATTAGAAAAATAATAAATGTGGGCCATGATTACCCCAGGTATTCTTCCTTCCAGGTGCCGAGGTCGAATTCGATACCGTCCTGGGCCCCGGGCCAGTAGAGATTCAGGATTTCCTCCAGGGAGGTGATGCCGTTGGCCACCTTTTCGAGGCCGTCTTCGATCATGGTCCGAAAACCGCGCTCCCGAAACAGCCGGCGCAGTTCGAGCTGGGAGCGTCCGTTGGCGATTTCCCGGCCGAGGTCTTCATCGATTTCGACCACCTCGAAAATACCGGTGCGGCCGCGATATCCGTATTGGTCGCAGATCTCGCATCCGCCGGCTTCATACACGGTGTCGGGCGGGGTCATTTGAATGAATTCGAATAATTTTTTCTCTTCTTCATCCAGATTCCGTGAGCTTCGACACTCGGTGCAGAGTTTTCGGACCAGGTTTTGAGCGATGATCACCCGAAGAGATCCGCCCAAAATGCTGTAGGGGACCGACAGGTAATGGAAGGCCTCGACGGCCGCCGCCGCGTCCCGGGAGTGGAGGGTGGCCAGAACGAACCTTGCTGCTGCCGCGGCCCGGGCCGAGGTGACCGCCGATTTGGAATCCCGGATTTCCGCGACCATCAGCAGGTCCGGGTCCATGCGAAGCAGCACCCGAAGCCCTTCGTACATGGTGAGATCATGGCGATCGTCCACCTCCAGCTGTCGGATGTGCGGAATGGCGAACTCCACCGGATCTTCGATGCTGACGGCGATGATGCCGGCCAGATCAAAGGTGGAGGCCAAAGAATAGAGAGAAGTGGATTTGCCCGCGCCGGTTGGGCCTGCGACGATCACGAGCCCCTGAGGACGGCTCAGGTTTCGGCGGACGATCTCCAGGTCCCGATCCCCGAAGCCGAGCTGGGTGATATCGGTCAGCGCTTCCGGCGGGGTGAGGATGCGCAGATGAACCGATTCGGTGGCGCCGATGGGAATCATGGTGACTCGAACATCCTTGTCCGCATCCTCACTCGTCCAGGTGAATTGCCCCTCCATGGGGGTGAATACCCGGCCGAAATCGAGTTCCGTCCGCACCCGAATCTGAATCAGCAGTTTTTTGGCATCCTCCAGCGCGAGGGTCTCGAAGGGCCGAATGCCGCCGTCCACCCGAATCCGAATCAACAAACCGTCCGGCACCGGGTCCAGATGAATGTCGGTGGCCGATTTTTCCCAGGCCGTTCTCATCAACTGATCCAGAAGTTCTTCTTCTTGGTTTTCTTCTAAAACCGAGGTTTCCTCTTCCGTAAAGGATTCCGATTCCGTATTCTCCGTTTGCTGATTCTCCGGCAATTCGTCCTGTGGGTCGGTCTCTCTTGAGTTTGTCATCATTTTCCGCCATTAGGTTCTGTAGATTCAGGTTTGGGCTGTCCAACCCCATGGTTGCTCTTTTCCTTCTTTTAGTGCGCTTTTGATCATTCCTTGCTTTTGGATTCGGCACAATGATATATTATCCTTCAAAAGCAACGAAATGGTTTTAGCGGAGACTCATTGGATGGGAAACGAGTAAATTCGATATCAGTCTTTCTTTATAGACATAATCAGAATCATACAAAGATTCCTATTCTGATTCAAGCGTTAAAATGGATGTCCATAGGTGGATCGTTATCTTTCAGGCAGGAAAATGGGCCGAATCGAAAAAACGTACCTTTGAAATCAGAACAAAACGATAAAATCGCAGCGGGATGAAAGCACGCAGTTCGGTTCTTACAGGCAGAGCCGATGGGCGATGCGAGGTATGATTTCGCCGCGGAAGCGTTAAGATGCAGGGAAGGGTGTTTTTATGAATCAAAACAAATCGAGAACGGAAAGTCAGGCGGTAACCGAAGCCCGGCGCGATCGGGAGCGGCGGGAGAAAACCTACCGGGAGCGGGCCCTGAAGATGTATCCCCATGTCTGCGGGCGGTGCGGACGGGAGTTTTCAGGCAAGAAGCTTCGGGAACTCACGGTCCACCACCGGGACCACAACCACGACAACAATCCTCCGGACGGCAGCAACTGGGAGCTGCTGTGCATCTATTGCCACGACAATGAACACTCCCGGGACCTGGAGTCGGAGTGGCAGGACGGACCGGATTCGAGCGAGGAGAGCGGTTCGGATTTCACCCATAACCCGTTTGCAGGTCTGGACCAGCTATTGAAGAAAGACAAATGAAATGATTTCCAAAGCGGACCCGGACAGGCTGCAGATGAAAAAAAGATGGTTGGGATAGCACGCCGCCATCCGGACCATCCGTTTTCATCCTGGCGATCCTGATTCTCAAGGCGGGACTGTTTTGAATCAGGATGGCCAGGATTAGGAAGGATGGTCAGGATGGCGCGGGATTATCCTGGGTATCCTTTTACAT
>JAABSQ010000212.1 GCA_011390315.1 Desulfobacteraceae bacterium | reverse complement strand
ATACCTCCGTTCATATAAATCATAACCCCATTATATTACCATTGGTGGATGCGAGGTCAAGCCGGAATCGATGAAAGCAAGCCATCTTTTCCGTCTCCCCGCCGGCGGTAATCTACCGTTTCCATCTGAGCAACACCGCATCTCCGGCCCGGTTCTCTTGAATTTCTTCGAATATTTGTTATCTTGTAACTTGTTTTTTCACAAGCATTCCGAAAGAACGAGAGCGAATGCAGGAAAGATTTTTGAACCTTTGTAAGGAGGATAAGAACCATTACATCGGTACCGGATATTCGAAAACAGATCAGAAGACTGGAATCCCAATGCGGAAACGCCCGGGGTGAGGAACGCCAGGCTCTCAAAAGAGAAATCAATAGATTCAAACGGTCCAAGCCCGAATTCCTTCATTCGGAAAAAGGGCGCAGAACGCTCACGGAGCTGGACAATCGAATTCAACGCTCTCTGAACCGCCGAAAAAACCGCGCGGAAAACCGCCCCCGGCCCACCTACAATGACGACCTGCCGATTCTCGCCAAGCGGCAAGAAATCATCGAGGCTGTCTCCAAAAATCGGGTGGTGGTGATCTCCGGTGAAACCGGTTCCGGAAAAACCACCCAGATCCCCAAATTCTGCCTCGAAGCGGGCCGGGGAATCGACGGCAAGATCGGGTGCACCCAGCCCCGGCGGATCGCCGCCATGACCGTGGCCTCCCGTATCGCCGAAGAGCTGGAAGAGGAGGTGGGCCGGTCGGTGGGCTACAAGATCCGATTCCAGGATCAGACCGGCGATGATGCCTTCATCAAGATCATGACCGACGGGATTCTCCTGGCCGAGGCCCAGAACGACCGCTGGCTCAATCAATACGATACCATCATCGTGGACGAGGCCCATGAGCGAAGTCTCAATATCGATTTCGTCCTGGGCATTCTGAAGGATCTGGTCCATCGACGCAAGGACCTGAAGCTGATCATCACCTCGGCCACCATCGACACCGAAAAATTTTCCAAGGCCTTCGACGACGCGCCCATCATCGAGGTCTCGGGCCGCATGTACCCGGTGGAGGTCCGGTACACGACGCCCGGTTCTTCGAACGAGGATCAGACCCATGTGGATCTGGCGGTGTCCGCTATGGACAAGCTTCAGCAGGAAAGTCCCTACGGCGGGGACGTCCTGATTTTCATGCCCACCGAGCAGGATATTCGGGAGACCTGCGAACTTCTGGAGGGAAGAAACTATACCGGGGTGACCGTTCTGCCCCTGTTTGCGCGATTATCGGCGGGAGACCAGTCACGGGTCTTTTCCCGGGTGCGGGGGCGGAAAATCATCGTCTCCACCAATGTGGCCGAGACCTCCATCACCATTCCGGGCATCACCTATGTGATCGACACCGGTCTGGCTCGTATTTCCCAGTATTCTCCGCGCTCCCGAACCACCTCGCTTCCGGTGGCGCCGGTGGCCCGAAGCAGTGCGGACCAGCGTATGGGCCGGTGCGGCCGGGTGTCCAACGGCGTCTGCATCCGCCTCTATGAAGAGACCGATTATGAAACCCGCCCGCGGTTCACTCCGCCGGAAATCCTGCGGTCCAATCTGGCCGAGGTGATCCTGCGGATGATCGACCTGCGGCTGGGGGATATCGAGGCATTTCCGTTCATCGACCGCCCGGCGGAAAAGAACATTCAGGACGGCTTCAACCTGCTGGAGGAACTGGGAGCGATCCACCGCAAGCCCTCCCGCAATGGGAAAATCCTTTTCGGTCTGACTGCTCACGGTCGGATTATGGCTAAGCTTCCGCTGGACCCGCGCCTCTCCCGAATGCTTCTGGAGGCGGCGGAGCAGGGGTGTTTGGACGAGATGACGGTGATCGCCTCGGCCCTGTCCATTCAGGATCCCCGGGAGCGCCCGGTGGAAAAGGAGGCCCAGGCCGACCAGGCCCACGCCAAATTCAAGGACCCGGATTCGGATTTCGTGGCCCTTCTCAATATCTGGAACGGGTATCATGAGACCCGGCAGGAGGTGAAATCCACCGGACGGATGCGCAAATATTGCAAGGAAAATTTTATTTCCTTCCGGCGTATGCGGGAGTGGCGGGACATTCACTATCAGATTCGAACCATTCTGGAGGAGCACAACCTGAAAAACCGGGTGGAACGCCCGAGCACCGAAGCCAAGAAGGGCAAAAGTCCGTTCTACGAAGGACTGCACCGGTCGGTGCTGAGCGGTTTTCTCTCCAACATCGCGAACAAGAAGGAGAAGAACATCTACCGGGCCGCCAGGGACCGGGAGGTGATGGTGTTTCCCGGGTCGGGCCTGTTCAACCGGGCGGGGCCCTGGATCGTTTCCGCCGAAATGGTCGAGACCTCCCGGCTTTTCGCCCGCATGGCCGCCGATATCGAGGTGGACTGGCTCGAATCGGTGGGAAGGGATCAGTGTCGGTATACCTATTTCGAACCCCACTGGGAGCGCAGCCGGGGAGAGGTGGTCGCCTATGAACAGGTGAGCCTGTACGGACTCATCATCGTTCCCCGTCGGACCGTCTCTTACGGCCGAATCGATCCGGAAGAAGCCCGGAACATCTTTATCCGCAGCGCCCTGGTGGAGGGGGATCTTCGGCAGCCGCTGCCCTTTATGGTTCATAACCGTACATTGATGGAAGAGGTCCGGACCATGGAGGATCGGGTCCGGCGTCGGGATCTGATGGTGGGCGAAGCGGATCTGCATGCCTTCTATGCCGAGCGGATCGATACGGGGGTGTATGATATCCGCACCCTGAAACATTGGATCAAGAAACGCCGGGGAGACCGATTTCTTCGACTCAAGCGGGAGGATCTTCTTCGAACGACCCCCGATCCGGAGGAGCTGGCCTTGTACCCGGAACAGGTCACTCTGGGGAATACGGTATTTCCGTGCGATTACCACTTCGTGCCCGGAGAGGCCTCGGATGGCGTAACCGTCCGGATTCCGTCGGATCAAGCCTCGACGGTTCCATCCGAATCCCTCGACTGGCTGGTGCCCGGTCTGTTTCGGGATAAAATCACGGCCTTGATCAAAGCCCTTCCCAAAGTTCACCGAAAGCAGCTGGTGCCGGTGTCGGATACGGTGGACATCATCATGGCCGAGATGGACCAAACTCGGGATACGCCCCTGATCACCCGTCTCGGGGAATTTATCCACACCCGTTTCGGAGTGGATATTCCGGCTTCGGCCTGGTCCTTTGATGAACTGCCGGATTATCTGAAAATGCGCATTTCGGTGCGGGGACCCGGGGGAGAGGAGATTCGGTCCGGAAGAGATGCGATCCTTCTGGGCGGTCCGGTGACCCATACCCTGGAAGAAGACCGGTTCCGGGCGGCCAAAGCGGAATGGGAAAGGGACAATATCACCGACTGGGATTTCGGAGATTTGCCCGATGCGGTGCCGCTGAACCCGAACGGGAAACGGAAATGGATGGCCTATCCGGGGCTGACGGCCGAAAACGGATCGATTTCCCTGCGGCTGTATGAGGATCGCAATGAGGCGCTGGAGGCCCATGTAAACGGGGTGGCGGCGCTGTTGGGCAGGTTTTTGTCCAGAGAGATTCGATTCCTGAAAAAACAGCTGGCGCTTCCCCGGAACCTGATGGAGCCGGCCCGGTATTTCGGTGGAAACAAGATATTGGAGCAGCAGATGTATGATGTCGTTTTAAAGGACCTGCTCCGGGTCGACCTTCGGAACCGGAAGGACCTTCTTCAACATGCCGGGAAGGTTTCTCCCCTGCTGCGCAAGGCAGGCGATGAAAAACCCGACCGGGTGGGCCGGGTGCTGAACGCATACCATCAATGCCGGACGACATTATTCGATCTGGAGAACCGGAACCGCACCCACCACGGCCTGGTCCGATTTCTGGCGCAATTGCGGGATGATTTGTCCAACCTGGCGCCGGAACATTTTGTTTCCTTGTACGATAATGACCGGCTGATCCACCTGGAGCGGTATATTCAGGCCATCGCCCTGCGGGCTGAACGGGGGGTGGTCAATCTTGAAAAGGATCAGCTCAAGGCCCGGGATGTTCAGATTCAGTCGAACCAGCTGAAGGACCTGTTGAATGGACTGTCTCCCCGGGTGTCTGATGAGAAAAGATGGGCGGTCGAAGATTTTTTCTGGCTGATCGAGGAATACAAGGTATCGCTCTATGCACAGGAGTTGAAGACGCCGGTTCCGGTGTCTCAGAAGCGCCTCAACAAGCGATATGAAGAAATCCGGCGGATGGCGTGAGAAAAGCCGATACGGATCGCCTTTTTCGCGCCCTTTACAGGGTCGGGTATCGGGTATACCTCGGATTCTGTTATTTTTTCCGCCCCGCTTCCCGAGGGGTCTACATCGCGGTCTGGCATCAGGGCGCGGTTTTGCTGATTAAAAATTCTTACCGGTCCTTTTTCACCATTCCCGGAGGCGGTTTGAGAGGGAAGGAGTCCGTCGCCGGCGCGGCCGCCCGGGAACTCTATGAGGAGGTAGGGATCAGGGTCGAACCGGGCCGCTTTCATCTGGTGGGGCTGTTTCGTACGAATTACGAGTTCACCCGAGACACGGTGTCCCTGTTTGAAGTGAACCTGTCTGATCGGCCCGAGGTCGCCGTAGACCGGCGGGAGGTGGTCTGGGCCGAATTCAAAAAGCCGGGTCAGGCTTTGCAACGGCCCCTGTTTCCTGTCGTGAAGCAGTACCTTGAAGCGGTTCAGTCGGGAAAAGGGCTCGGCAAAACACTCTGAAACCGGAATCATCGAAAATCCGGGACGGAATCAACAATAATGAAAGCCATCGAAACCGAATTCCTCGGAAAACCATTTTATGGATAATTTAGATCAACTGGACGCCGCCGCCCCCGGCGGCGTCTACTTGTGCCAGACAAATGAAGACATCTCCTGTGGGGCCTGCTGCGGGTTGTATAATTTATCAGACGCGTCTCCCGGCCGAATGACGGCGATTCTGGAGTGGCGAACCCGTGCGTTTGCCGAGGTCCCCCGCACAATGGACGATATCTGGGACTTCATGAAAATGGTGGAGGCCCGGGAAAATCAGGACAGACCTTTTCCCCATTTCCATCACTGCCCCTATCTCGGCCTGGTGGGAGGGCGGCGGTCCCGGGTCGGGTGCCTTCTCCACCCCCTGGGGGACGGCAACAACGGGGTGGATCTCAGGGGTCTCAGCTATTACGGGGGCATGGCCTGCCGGACCTATTTCTGCCCCACCTATCGCCGCCTTTCCCCGGAACGAAAACAGGTCATCCGGGCCGTCGCCGAGGACTGGTACGGATACGGGCTGATCATCACGGAATGGAAACTGCTCTCCGCCCTGTTTGATGAAATCGAGTCCCGCATGGGGCGGCATGTGACCCTGAATCGGGTCGATTCGGGCGCCTTCCGGACTTCTCTTCAGTCCGTGTTGCGCCTCAAGAGGGAGTGGCCTTTTCGAATCGATCCGGACCGCCCGGCGAGCTATTTTTTTGAGGACGGAAACTACCCCAAAGCGTCGCTGGATTTGGCCGCCGCAGGGGCGGCGCATTCACCCTTTGCGGCCATCCTGGAGGAACTGGAATCGGTATTCGATTCTCCGGCGGCGCTGCGGCAAGCCGAAATGCTGTTGGATCGTTTGTTCGCCCCGTTCGGTGAAGCGGGTCATCCCTCTCGGCCGTAAACCTCCTCCAGCCGGACGATATCATCCTCGCCCAGGTAACTTCCGGACCGGACCTCGATGAACTCCAGGGGGATTTTGCCGGGGTTTTTGAGCCGATGAACCATCCCCGGTGGAATGAACGTCGAGCGGTCTTCCTCCAGAAGAATTTCCTCTTCGCCCCGGGTCACCAGTGCGGTGCCTTGCAAGACGATCCAGTGTTCCGAGCGGTTGAAATGTTGCTGCAAAGAGAGAACTGCGCCCGGTTTGACGGTCACCCGCTTCACCTGAAAACGGTCCGCCTTTACCAGGATTTCCGTCGATCCCCAGGGGGTATAGACGGTTTTGTGGGAAACGGTCTCCTCCCGCTTCGCCTTTTTGAGCTTGTTTACCAGTTTTTTGACATCCTGGACCCTGTTCCGCGGGGAGATCAAGACGGCGTCGGCGGTCTCCACGACGATATGGTTTTCCAAGCCGACGGCGGCCAGAAGGCGGGTTCGCGCCTGAAGATAGGAGTGCCGGACATCGTGGAGGAGTACATCCCCGTGAACCACATTGTCGAATTCATCCTTTTTTCCGACCTGCCAGAGCGCTTCCCAGGAGCCGAGGTCATTCCATCCGGCCTGAAAAGGGACCATGCCGCCGCGGTCGGTCTTTTCCATCACCGCATAATCGATGGAGTCGCTGGGGCAGGCCTCGAATGAAGCCCGATCCAACCGGAAAAAATCGAGATCGGCCCGGCCGTTTTCCATCGACTTTCCGGCGGCGGCCACAATGTCGGGCACAAAGCGCTCCAGTTCGGCCAATACCACCGATGCCTTAAACAGAAACATGCCGCTGTTCCAGCAGTATTCCCCGGATGCGAGGTATCGGCGGGCGGTATCCGCATTCGGTTTTTCCACGAACTGGGAGATGGCCACGGCCTCGGACAACTTTTCGGAATTTCCGTCGGAAGACAGGGCCTTTCCTTTCTGAATGTAGCCGTATCCGGTTTCCGGCGCCTCGGGGACAATCCCGAAGGTGATCAGGTATCCCTGTTCGGCAAAGTGAACCCCGGTCCGCAGGGCCTGGTGAAAGGCCGGAATATTTTGAATAAAATGATCTGCGGGAAGCACCAGCAGCAGCGGATCTTCTCCGCCCGACCGGGCCTGGAGGGCGGCCACGGCGAGGGCGGGGGCGGTGTTCCGGCCCACCGGTTCCAACAGAATCGATGCCGGGTCGGTATCGATGTGGCGCAGCTGCTCCGCCACCATAAACCGGTGGTTTTCATTGCAGATGACCATGGGATCGCCCATGCCTTCAAAATCCTTCAACCGCAGCACCGTATCCTGAAGCATGGTGGTCTCATTGACCAGACCCAGAAGCTGTTTGGGGTATAATTCGCGGGACAGGGGCCACAGGCGGGTGCCGGAGCCTCCCGCGAGAATAACCGGGTAGATCATGTGTTTTTCCTCATGTTTGATGCGGTTTGTTTCACATATTTTAGATGTATCCCTTTTCGCCGAGGAACAGCAGGATTTCTTTTACCGCCTCATTGGGGGTGAAATCGGTGGTGTTGATCCGCAGTTCAGGGTTCTCGGGGATTTCATAGGGATCATCCACACCGGTGAACCCCTTGATCAGACCGGCCTTGGCCTTGGCGTACATCCCTTTTCGGTCGCGCTGTTCGCAGACCTCGATGGGGGTAGAGACGTGGACCTCCACAAAACCGCCGTAGGCCTCGATGGTGCTGCGGATTTCAGACCGGGTGGATTCATAGGGCGCAATGGGGGCGCAGATGGCCACCCCGCGGTTCTTGGCGATTTCACTGGCCACGAACCCGATTCGGCGGACATTGATGTCCCGGTGCTCTTTGGAAAAATTGAGCTCCCGGGAGAGGTTCTGCCGAACGATGTCTCCGTCCAGAAGGGTGACCGGCCGGTCGCCCAGTTCGAGAAAGCGTGAATAGAGGATGCGGGCCAGGGTCGATTTGCCGGCCCCGGAGAGTCCGGTGAAAAAGACGGCCAATCCCTGGCGGCGGGGCGGCGGATAGGACCGGTGGAGTTCCTCGATGACTTCGGGGAAGGTGGCCCATTCGGGAATGCGGCGACCGGTGCGGATTCGCTGCCGAATATCGAACCCGGAAAAGGAGATGGCCTGGCTGTTTTCCGGCACCTGATCGGAAAACCGGTATTCATCCTCAAACGGCATATAGACCATTTCTTCAAAAGTCAGAACATTGATGTCGATCTCCTCGCTGAACTGCCGGGCGATTTCCTGAGCCTTGCCCCGTTCGTACATGGGAGAACCATCGGCGCCGATGTCCGGGGACGCATGATCGGGGCCGATGATGAAGTGGGTGCAGCCGAAATTTTTGCCGATGATGGCGTGGAGCAGAGCGTCCCGCGGACCGGCCATGCGGTTGGCCAGGGGCAGGAGGTTCAGGGCATGGGAATCCGGGGGATATTTTTTGGTCACCTCGCGGTAGCATCGAATCCGGGTGTAATGGTCGAAATCCCAGGGATGGGTGATGCCGCCGGTCGGCAGGAGGAGCAAGTTGGCCCCGGCCTGCCGCATGGCCTTGAGGGTCAGTTCGAACTGCGGCCGGTGGATCGGGTTGCGGGTGTAGAAACCGACCACCCGCTCCCATCCCAGCTTTTTAAATGTGCCGCGCACTTCCGCAGGCGTCATGCGAAGCTGCTGAAAATCGAAGTGAAGCGGCGGGCTCACCACGTCCACCGACCCGCCGATATAGTAATCGCCGGTTTGTTTCATCAGGTACTGAACCCCGGGATGAGCGGTATCGAGGGTGCCGTAGACCAGGTCGGCTTCTTTCTCCCGATCCGCTTCCCAGATATCCTCGATGGTCATCACCGCCAGCAAAAACCCCTCGGGGTCCCGAAGTGCGGCCGATTGGCCGGCCTCCAGGTTTTTGGCCTTGAGGGCGGATACATCCAGGCAGACCGGTAACGGCCACAGCGCATCGTTTTGAAGTCGGCTGCGATCCAGAACCGACTCATAATCCGACTGGACCATAAACCCGGTGAGGGGAGAAAAGGCGCCGCTGGCGAGCATCTCCAGATCGCACATCTGCCGGTCGTTCAGGGTGATATCCGTCAGGCTGTTGGCGATCTCCTTCAGCAGCGGAATGCGGTCTTCATCCGCAAGAAGATTCACCAGGGTTCCGCCGTAAGGGGCTACTGTCTCCGCATGGGCCATTCCATTACCTCCGATCCATCATCCATTGTATTTCAGACCATTACCGGTTTTCGGCCGATTCAAGCATCTCTTGTATGCCGTTGCCGTGAGAATTTCAACCTCCATCTGGTGAATTCGATCCCCGCCCGCCGATGGCCGTACCGTATCGTTCTCCAAGGGTTTGGAAATAATCGGATTCCGGGATGCGGTTTCTCTTCCGACAGCCGTTTGCGTAAATGCGACACTTTTTTTGCAGCATTCGACGGGCGGCCTGTTCCTGGTCCGAATCAAGCGTACCGCTGTCGATCAGGTTCTGAAGGGATGCGATGCGGAATTTGTCCAGGCCCGGGGCCCTGGAGAGCTGATCTTCATGCCCGCCTCGCTTGACAATCAAAGGACGATCGATGAGATGGACGGGGAATCGACGGCCGATCCGCAGCCAGAGATCATAATCTTCGCAAGCCGGAAGGTTTTCATCGAACCGGCCGACCCAATCGAAGAGAGAGCGCCGAATCATGACCGCCGACGGGCTCACTAAGCAAAGCGCCAGGGACGGCTCGAAGATCATGCCGGAGCGCTTTTCATGCCGATGCTTCGGGTTCACCCGCCTGCCGTTTCGAATCCAGATTTCCTGAGTCTGGCAGATCAGGGATGCCGGATTGAGGCGAAAAAAATCGACCTGGGCGGTGAGCTTACCCGGCAGCCAGAGGTCATCCGAATCCAAAAAAGCGATCCATTCCCCCGAGGCATGAGAGATCCCCAGATTTCTGGCGGCGCTCACCCCTTTGTTTTCCTGGCGAATCGCTATGATTCGATGGCCGAAAGACCGAAGCAGATCCGGCGTTTGATCGGTAGACCCGTCATCGATGACGATCAATTCAAAGGATGAAAAATCCTGGGCCAGCACCGACTCAATGGCTTCGCCCACCATTTCGGCCCGGTTATACGTCGGAATGATCACACTGACCCGGGAAGAGGGAGTTGGTTTCATGGCTTCCATAATACCGGTAAAAACCGGTCCGCTCAAGTTTATCGTTGAACATCCGGTATTTTATGCCAAAAGAAATTTAATTTCAAGGGCTTATAAAAGATATTGATTCAGAAGGAATGTTTTGATATTATAAGCCGTCTATAGTGATTCATGGGTCATTTATTTTTCAGGAATCGAATTCAGATAAAGGTAGATGGATGATCGGCATGGATCTGTTCTCAATCCCATGAATTCGGCCGGCATTTAACTCAAAAAATGAAGAGGAGGTAGTGATGAAGAAGCATGTGGTTCTGTTGTTTGCATTTCTTTTGAGTTTCGGATTGATTTTCGGCATGAACCCGGCGCCGGTTCAAGCAAAGACGACGTTTGTCACCATCGGCACGGGCGGGATCACCGGGGTCTATTATCCCACCGGCGGAGCCATCGCCAAAATGGTCAACAAAAAGCGCAAAGAATACGGCATCCGGGCCACGGTCGAGTCCACCGGCGGGTCGGTCTTTAACGTCAACGCCATCATGGCCGGCGACCTGGAGTTTGGTGTGGTTCAGTCCGACCGGCAATACCAGGCCATTCATGGATTGGCCGAATGGGAAGAGAAGGGGGTTCAGGAAGACCTTCGGGCGGTATTCAGTATTCACCCCGAATCGGTGACCCTGGTGGCCTCGGTGGATTCCGGCATCAAAGATATCAAAGACCTGAAGGGCAAACGTGTGAATATCGGCAATCCCGGTTCCGGTCAGCGCCAGAACTCCATCGATGCGCTGGAAGCGGTGGGGCTCAATTACGAGAATGATCTTCAGGCAGAAGGCGTCAAAGCGGCTGAAGCCCCCGGTCTTCTGCAAGACGGCAGGCTGGATGCCTTTTTCTATACGGTAGGCCATCCCAGCGGTGCGTTTAAAGAAGCCACGGCCGGAGCGACCAAGGTCCGCTTTGTTCCCATCGGCGGCCCGGGCATCGACGCCCTGATCAAAGCCAAACCCTACTACGCCAAATCGATTATTCCCATTGAACTCTATCCGGGCGCCGAAAATGACGGCGATGTGGACACTTTCGGTGTGAAGGCCACCTTCGTCACCTCCGCCAAGGTACCCGATGAGGTGGTGTACGCCCTCACCAAAGAGGTTTTTGATAACTTCGAGGAATTTAAAAAGCTGCATCCCGCCTATCAGGTGCTGACCAAAGAGGGGATGCTCGATGGGCTTTCCGCACCGATTCATGAGGGTGCGATGAAGTATTATAAAGAGGCCGGTCTGAAAAAATAGACCCGGTCGACGACCGTTTCCTTCCGGCGGCGGGTTTGCCCGCCGCCTTCTCCTGCTCATCGCGCATTCGGCTGTGGCAAGAAATTCTCTGGTTCGCTTTGCTTTTGAAAGGTAAGATATGGGCGGCGCTGAAAAAACAGACACCGACAACGGATCGGATCTCGCGAAACGAATGGCGGAAAAAGAGGAGGGATTGGGGCGACGTCCTTCCGGATTTACCCAATACATTATTCCGACCATCGCGGTTTGCTGGAGCCTTTTTCAATTATCCATCGCCAGTTGGCTGATCCTGGATTCCACGTTTATCCGGGCCATTCACTTGGGGTTCGCCCTGCTGATCGTCTACCTGAATTACCCGATTTTTAAAAAACCCAGATTTGGGCTCGATTTTCTGTCCACCAAAACCCGCATACCGGTTTTCGATTTTATCATCGGCATCATCGCCGCTTTTTCCGCCCTCTATATCGCCATCGACTATGAGGGATTGACCTTCCGGTATGGGGATCCCATTTTGCGCGATGTCGTGATCGGTGTGCTCCTGGTGATTCTGCTGCTGGAGGCGGCCCGGCGGGTGATCGGCCCCGCATTGCCGATCATCGCCATCGCTTTCTGCGCCTATTCCTTTCTGGGTCCCTACATGCCGGATCTCATCGCCTTCAAAGGGATTTCCTTGAACCGATTCGTGGGGCAGATGACCATGTCCACCGAGGGGATCTATGGTATTCCGCTGGATGTCTCGGCTACCATCGTTTTTCTCTTCGTCCTGTTCGGCGCCATGTTGGACCGGGCCGGTGCGGGCTATTATTTTATACAACTGGCCCTGTCCTTGCTGGGCGGTTTCAAAGGCGGGCCGGCCAAAGCCGCCATCCTGGGGAGCGGTCTCACCGGGGTGGTTTCCGGATCGAGTATCGCCAATATCGTCACCACCGGCACATTTACCATTCCGCTGATGAAAAATGTCGGATACCCGGCCACCAAGGCCGCCGCCATCGAGGTCGCGGCGAGTACGGACGGGCAGCTGGCGCCGCCCATCATGGGCGCGGCCGCCTTTATCATCGCCGAATATGTCAACGTGCCCTATGTCGCCGTCATTAAGGCGGCTGCGATTCCCGCTTTTGCCTCCTATGCCGCGCTCTTTTTTATTTCCCACATCGAAGCCTCGAAGCTCGGTTTGAGGGGCATGCCCAGGAGTGAACTGCCGCCTTTTTTTAAAACTTTTCTGGGCGGGATCCATTATATCCTTCCCCTTCTGTTTCTGCTGTATGAATTGGTGGTGGTCCGCCACTCGCCGGAATTGGCAGCTTTCTATGCCATTTGCGTCATGCTGGTGATCATGTTCTTTCAGGAACCGATCAAAGCCTACCTCGATAAAGACCCGATCGGTCCGGCATTCAAGAAGAGCATCGTCATGATATTTTCGGCTCTGGCCGCCGGCGGCAGAAACATGGTGGCTGTGGCATTGGCCACGGCGGCGGCCGGCATTATCGTTGGAGTGGTGGCATTGGGACTGGGCGGTCTGATCACACAGGTTATCGATACCATTTCCATGGGCAACATTTTTTTAATGCTGCTGATCACCGCTATTGCGAGTCTCATCATCGGTATGGGCCTGCCCACCACCGCGACCTACATCGTCATGGCCTCCCTGACGGCCCCGGCGATCGTCACCATCGCCGCTTTTCAGGATTTTATCGTACCCCTCATGGCGGCCCATCTTTTCTGCTTTTATTTCGGGATTCTCGCCGATGATACCCCGCCGGTCGGCTTGGCCGCCTATGCGGCGGCTGCCATCGCCAAGTCTCCGCCAATCGCTACCGGTCTGCAGGGGTTCATGTATGATATTCGAACCGCCATTCTTCCCTTCATGTTCATTTTCAATACCGACCTGATCCTTCATAATATCTATAGCTGGCCTCAGGGGATTTTGATCTTCCTCATGGCCTGTATCGGAAATTTCGCATTTGCCTCGGCGACCCAGGGGTGGTTTGTGGCACAAAACCGGTACTATGAAATTCCCCTGTTTTTATGCGTCACCTTTATACTGTTGCGGCCCGATGCCGTGGCCGCCTGGATCGGCCTGCCCCATGACCAGCGGTACTGGACCTATCCCATCGGGCTCGCCATATACGGCCTGTTGTATGTCATGCAGCGACCGCGGATTCCGAAGCCGGGGGAGGTTGCGGTTTCACCGGCATAGGCTAATCAGATGTAAAAGAGGATATGAATGGAAGCCATACGCAAGATTTTGGCGCCGGTGGCACTGGGGCCGGTTGAATTTACGAGGGGCCTGGTATCCTACGCCGGCAAACTGGCCCTGGCCCTGGACGCCCGGCTGGTGGTCGCCAATATCATCAATTCCCGGGATGTGGACGCCATCCAAAGGATTTCATCCATGGGATATGAGGTGGACGGTGAGCATTATGTCTCGGGTATCCGGTCTGAAAGAGAATCTTTTCTCAAGGACATTATCCAGAAGACCGGTTTGGACGATCAAAAGGTTCAAACCCTCATCGAGGTGGGAAACCCCATCGATCAACTGTTGCAGATTATTGTGGATGAAGAGGTCGATATGGTGGTCATGGGGGCCAAAGGGGCGACCCATCTGGAACATGTTCTGGTCGGCTCGGTGGCGTCCAGACTGTTCCGGCGTTCACCCGTGACCGTGGTCTGTTATCGGGATGAGAAAATGGCGGATCGGCTTCGAAAGCGGATTCATCAATAAATACGAGATATCAGAGATCAGGGGCTTTTCTCCGGGGATTTCAGGCGAAAAGGAACGGGCGAAGCCGGCGAAGGGGCGGCGGATTCCTTGCGTTGCTTTAATTCATTCCACTCGTCCATTCGCCTTGCGGATTCCATTATGATTTCAAGGGTATTTATCTCCTTCATACCCCGCTCGTCAAATTCGATCAGGCAATCCCTATACTCAAATCGGCCTTCCTTCCAGAAAAATAATTCCAATACAGCTTCTTGCACCTGTTGCTGGATGACATCTCTCAATGTATTTTCATCGATATAGTTCATGGAAAGGAGCACTTCACCAAACATTTTTCCCGTTTCTTTGGCTTTTTTCAAGGTTTCTTTTAACCGGTAATGGGAAATCATCCCGCTGTTGAGAAGGATTTGCCCCAATCTCAGACCATTGCTATCGCTGGCAGCGAGGATATTCCCATTTTTTAAGCAGATGGCGCTTTTAAAATGACCTTTCGAGAGTTGGAGGATCCCGGTTTTCTCTTTGGAGGTTAACATTTGAAGGATGGTGGCCAGATCGAAAGACTCGAGTCGGCCCTTAAAATCGACTGTGTTGGAGTTGTCCGGAAAGCGAATGGAGAGGCGGAAAGGGTTCCAAAAAAGGTGCTGGTCTCTCAAATTCCATGCCCGGACCGCCTTTGCACGACTCTTTTCCTTAGGACCGGTTGCACCGCACAAACATTGAACTGCATAATGGTTTTCCGGAAAAGTTCCGATAGACATCCAAATTCTGCCGCAGAAGGGGCATTGTTTAAATTCTTTTATCGAATAGGAAGTGACTTGCATGTAAAGCCTTTCAAACTAAAAGCATGCCGTGGCCTGCTTGTTTGCTGAATCCTTGTGGTTATACTCGTTTCTATAGCAAGAAATATGCCGATATTTAAAATTGATCATAGATCAGTCATAATTTTTTTAATATTAAACCTATGGACTAATTTGGAAAAGCTGTCAACGCTCTATGATTTGGGAATTTCTTCCGATTTTCGCACCTGACCTGATATTCTCTGAATTTGGGTTTGAACCACGGAATCCTTTGCGGCAAGAATTATCTTCAGCTACATAATTTGTAGGATAATATTCGAATTAGTGGTAAAGGTGAATTTTCAATGGGAAAGGTGCTGATTTTCTTGTCTAGTATTCTATTCCAATGAGTAATGGGAGCTGATATGAAAATATATACCGGCGGAGGAGATCGCGGAAAAACAAGCCTGTTCAGCGGTGAACGGATTGCCAAAAGCCACGATCGAGTCGAAGCCTATGGCGATATTGATGAACTGTGCTCCATTCTGGGGGCGGTGGCGGCCTCCCTGGGGGGGAAATACCCGAAGGTCGAAGCTGAGATACACCGTATCCAGTCCGATCTCATGAAGGTGGGGGCTCTGTTGTCGACATCCCCCGATGCGCCCGCGTTTGCCGAGTTGGAAAAAATTGAAGAAAGCTCGGTTCGAACCTTGGAAGCAAACATGGATCGAATGGACGCGGACCTGCCCCCTTTACGGGGCTTTATTCTCCCCGGAGGAGACATGTCCGCCGCATGGGCGCATATTGCCAGGACCGTGTGCCGAAGAGCGGAGCGGCACGTCATCGCTTTGGTGGATTCTTTTGCCGACCGCGGCCATGGCAGCGATTATTGGAAGGTGCTGGCATACATGAACCGGCTTTCCGACTACCTGTTTGTTCTGGCACGATACTGCAACCACCTGTCCGACCGGTCGGATATTCTCTGGAAACCGTAACCGGTAAGCCGATGAATTCGGAAAGCATTCGAGAATACGCCACGGAATTGCTGGGCAGAAAAAACCTATCCGAGGATGCCTGTGAACTCCGGTTTTCTTTTCCGGCCGGGTTTTCCTTTACACCGGGCCAGTTTGTTCGATTTGAAAGCCACGGCCTGAAAAGGGATTACTCCATCACCACCGCTCCGAACGACAAGGGGATCGAGTTGTGCGTCCGTGATACCGGGACCGGGCATTTTTCTTCGGTACTGGCTTCGGCGGAGATCGGAACCGAATTCCGGTTTTCAGGCCCCCACGGGTATTTTGTCTATCGTCCGTCCACCCGCCCGGTGGTTTTCGTGGCCACCGGGACCGGCGTCGCCCCTTTCGTTTCCATGACCCGGTCGGGCATTTCGGGGTACATCTTTCTTCACGGCGTCAAGCATACACCGGATTTATACTACGAGAATCTATTCAGAAATGCCGCCCGAATTTATGTTCCCTGCGTGTCCCGGTCTTCTGACGATGCGGAGAGCGACCTCTTCCAGGGCAAAGTGACCGATTACCTGGGAACGGTCCTTGAAAGGCGGCCCTATGATTTTTACCTCTGCGGAAAGCGGGAGATGATCCGGGATGTCACTTTCCTGGTGGACGATTATTTTCCCGGCGCCCGCATCTATACCGAGGTTTTCTATTGAACCGATGCCGAATCGGGGGGGCTGCGCAGCCTTCATCCTATTTGAAGGCCATGATCACCGTTTCGCCCACCCCGGGAAAATATCCGAATCGGGGCGATATTCGCACCCTTCCTCATTTTTGAAGGCCATAATTACCGTTTCGGCCAGGCCACAATATTTTCCCGGCCTGACAAGAACTCGCTTTCGCTCAAACCGCTTCCCGGCCCGGGAAAATATCCCGGGGCGGCCCGTCTATCACTCAGGCTTGGTCAGGCTTGGCCGAAATGATGATCAAAGCCTTTTTGAAGGATTCCCCCTATTATGATCCATCCAGGTTTCGATCCGGCTATAGGATTACCGGAATCCGATAACGCTCTGCAATTTTTTGAGGAAGCCCCCGCCGGTCGGCTTTTACCGCCGAAGGGATATGGTTTAGGATGTCCGCGGCGGTGATTCCATCCTCCCCGATGTCATCGGCGGCCAAATCTCCGGCCACCCCGTGAAGAAACACGCCTTTTTTGACGGCATCCCCGACCGATAATCCCATTCCATGCATGGCGGCGATCGTGCCGGTCAGCACGTCTCCGGAGCCGGCGGTACCCATGCCGGGGTTGCCGCTCATGTTGATGAATACTTTCTGGTCCGGCAAACCGATCAGGGTATGGGCGCCCTTCAGAACCACTATTGCATTTAATTCGGCGGCGGTTTTTTGCAAAACCGGAATGCTGTCTTCCAGAATGTCCTTTACGTTTTTTCCGGTTATCCTGGACATTTCTCCCGGATGAGGGGTCAGGACGGTGGGTGCTTTTCTTTGTTTCAGGATCTCCAAGTGTTCACACAGCGCCGTAATGCCGTCCCCGTCGATCAACAGCGGAACTTCGATCGCGGCGCATAACTCCCGGGCCAGTTCTTGGGTTTCATCATCGAGCGAAATCCCGGGCCCCAGAACGACCAGGTCCATTTGATTGGCCAATTTTACAAGCGCTTCCTTATTGTCAAGGGAGATGCTGCCGGTTGCGGTTTCCGATTGAGGAACAAATACGATTTCACTTCCTTTGGCGGCAAGGTAAGGCGTCATGCTTTCGGGCGCCGCCAGTCGCGCATACCCGCCGCCTGCTTTCAAAAAGGACAAGGCTGCGAAGAAAGGCGCCCCGTAATAACTGGCCGCACCGGCGATAAACAGGGCTTCACCGAAAGTGCCTTTGTGTCCGGCCGGGTTCCGTTTCGGCAGTTCCGGCGGATCATTGACGGCGATGTTGAGGGTGTCCGCCTGGTAGAGCGAGGGAGGAAACGAGATATGGGTGACATATAACTTCCCGCACCGATCATATCCGGGAAAGAGCAGGTTCCCGATTTTGGGCAGGCCGAAAGTGACGGTGGTTCGGGCCTGGATTGCAACGCCCATGATCCCGCCCGTATCCCCGTTGATGCCGGAGGGAATATCCAAACTGAACACGGGGATTTCACTCCGGTTCAGAAGGTCGATCACCTCTCGATATTTTCCTTCCACCGTTCGCGAAATGCCTGTGCCGAAAATCGCATCGATAATCATGGAATACCGGGGCAAATCCTTTTCCAGCGATGCTGCGGATTCGAGCTGTCCCATTTGTATAGGCAAATGGGTCAAAGTCTTGTAATTGGTTTGCGCCGCTCCGCTGTATTTTTCGGGATCACTCAAGAGAACGACCCGGACCATGCCGCCGTTGGAGTGAATTTTCCTGGCCAGCATCAGACCGTCTCCCCCGTTGTTGCCGCCGCCGCAGATCACCAGAAAACGATTGTTGGCGATATCCACCTGTTCGGACAGAACGGAATAGGCTGCAAGCCCCGCGTTTTCCATCAGGATTTCATCAGGGATGCCATAGGTTTCGATCGCCGATTGATCCATCTTTCTCATTTCCGATACGCTGCTGATTTTCATTCGGGTTCCTCCTTGATGAAGGTTGGCTTTCTTTCGAAGTTGCTAATTCCTACCTGTTAATACCGGTGCATCCCCATTGACCTATATATATTAAAATACTAGAATTTTGATGTTTGTCCATGATTGATTGTAAAAGTGCATATTCCCCTTTTTTGAACACCTGATACCCTGATTGGAGTTCGGGTCTGGTATTTGACCTTTTTTGCTGAAAAATTACTGAAAATTCGACGCCTACCCGTTACAATACTTTTTTGTCTTACCCTTTTGAAAAGTCGCCTCAAAAGCTGGTTTTTTTATTTTAGTTCGGGAATCACACGATAGACATGCCCACTTTCAAATGCAAAATCGCCGAGCCGGGGCAAAGCAGAGTGCTTGAACAAACCCTGGTGGCGGATTCCAAAACCTCCCTGAAACATCATCTGGAGGATCAGGGGAATTTCGTTCTTGAAATTCGGCCGACGGAGAGAAGCGGGTCTCTCCTGGACCGGTTGAAATTTCATAAAAAAATCAACCTGAAAGAGTTCTACTCCTTTAATCAGGAACTATCGGTATTGCTCAAAACAGGGTTGACCGTGGTCGGCGCACTGGATGTGATTGTGCAGAAAGGGCGGGAGAGTGAATTTAAAAAATTGCTGAAAGACATTCGACGGGATGTCTTCTCCGGAGAATCCCTCTCCGGCGCCTTCGGAAAATACAGCCATATCTTTTCCAAATTGTATGTCGCCACTTTACAGGCCGGTGAAAAGAGCGGCGATCTGGACCGGGCCATTGCCCGCTTTCTGGAATATATGAAAAAAACCACCGAGATTCGCCACAAGGTGATGTCGGCTTCCGCATACCCGCTGATCCTGACCGCGGTTTCGGTCTTTACCCTGATGTTTCTGTTGATGTTCGTGGTTCCCACTTTCACCGAAACCTTCATGGAGTCGGGGGCGCAATTGCCCGCGATGACGTTGTTTCTGATTCAATTCAGTACTTTTCTTAAAAATCATTATCTCCTTCTGTTTCTGGGCTTCATCCTGATCTTCTGCGAAGGCATATACCTGTATAAAACCGAATTCGGCAGGATGCACATCGACCGTTTGAAATTGTCGCTGCCGTTTATCGGCGATCTGATGAGAAGTTATGCCACTTCCAAATTCGCCCGAACCCTTTCGACGATCCTCAAGGGCGGGGCCCCGCTGATCGATTCGGTTCGCACCGCCGGCGGGGTGTTGGACAATCGGTTCATAAAATTACGGCTTGAAAAAGTACTCGGGGATATCCAGCAAGGGACCGGTTTTTCGGAATCCCTGGAAAAGCAGGGTCTGTTTCCGGTTTTGGCGGTGCGGATGATTCATGCCGGCGAGGGCGGCGGGGCATTGGAACCGGTGCTCAATGAGATCGCCGATTTTTATGAGGCGGAGGTCGAGGCCAGGCTCAACATGATCACCACGGCCGTCGAGCCGGCCTTGATGGTCTGCATGGGATTCATTATCGGTTTCATTGTGTTGGCCATGTATATGCCCATTTTTCAACTGGCCGGAACCATCTCCTGATGTTTCCACATCACCTGAGGACCTATGGAAGAAAAGTATCGCTCCTATAAGAAATGCAAATTCGGTGAATGCGCCCTGGACCTCGGATTCATGAACCGGGACCAGGTCGATTACGCCTCTTCCCGCCAGACGATCAGCAAGCAGCGGTTCGGCCATATCTGCGTTCAAGAAGGGTTCATCGATCCGGAACAGGCCGCCCGGGTTATCGCCCGGCAATACGACTACCCCTATGTCGAGCTCGAAGAACTTCCCGATTCCGAGCTGGTCAACGGGGTTCCGCTGGAATTGATGCTCAAATACCGGTTCATCCCCTACCGCCGGAATGAAGACGAGCTGGTCGTGGCCATGTCGAGGCCGAGGGATCTGATACGGGTGGAAAACGAGCTGGATCTGATACT
>JAABSQ010000211.1 GCA_011390315.1 Desulfobacteraceae bacterium | reverse complement strand
CCATTTCGGTGGTGGTGGTCAGTGAAGACCGACTCGATGCCTTGCTGAAAAAACTGGAATCTTCCCGAAGCTTTCTGGACACGGTTTCCGATGACATGCGCCTGCCCATTGTTCGGGAAGACGAGCAGGGGCGCAGCAATGATCTCAGCGTCGAGAATGTCACCAGTGAAGAGAGCATCACCGTCAAGCTGGTCAATTCCACCATTCTGGATGCCATCAACAAGCGGGCCAGCGATATTCATATCGAATCTTCGGAAACGGGGGTGATCATTCGCTACCGAATCGACGGAATGCTGTATCAGGCCACCGATCCCCTGGATATTCAGCACCAGAGCCCCATCATCTCCCGGATCAAGGTCATGTCGGAGTTGGACATTTCGGAAAAACGGATTCCCCAGGACGGCCGGTTTAAAATCAAAGTGAAAAACCGAGCCATCGATTTTCGGGTGTCCATTCTCCCCACCGTATTCGGAGAGGACGCCGTCATCCGCATTCTCGACCGGGAAAGCCTGGCGGCGGATACGCAGGGAAAATTCCGGCTGGATGAAATGGGGCTGCCGGAAAATGAATTGCTTCGAATCCGCCGCATGATTCGGGCCCCTTACGGCATGTTTTTGATGACCGGCCCCACCGGCAGCGGCAAAACCACCACCCTCTATCGGGCCCTGTCCGAGGTTCAGAGTGAAGATGTAAAAACCATCACCATTGAAGATCCGGTGGAATACCAGTTGAAGGGGATCGTTCAGATTCCGGTCAATGAAAAAAAAGGACTCACATTCGCCCGGGGGCTTCGCTCGATTCTGCGGCACGACCCGGACAAGATTCTGGTGGGTGAAATTCGGGATGCCGAAACCGCCCAGATCGCCATTCAATCCGCCCTGACCGGCCATCTGGTGTTCACCACCGTCCATGCCAACCGGTCCTTTGAGGTGATCAACCGGTTTATCCACATGGGGATCGAGCCTTTCAACCTGATGTCGGCCCTCAACTGCATCGTGGCCCAGCGCCTGATCCGGACCCTCTGCTCCTGCAAGGAGATAAGCCATCCCTCGGATCGCGATCTGGCGGAATCGGGACTGTCGGCGGGGTCCTGCCGGGATCAGGTGTTTTATAAATCCAAAGGCTGTGAATCCTGCAAGGGGACCGGCTTCAAGGGAAGGAAAGCCATTATCGAAATGGTGGAACTGGATGATGAACTTCGGGAGATGTTCATTCGAATGGCCCCGGCCTCGGAACTCAAACAGAAGGCGACCGCTATGGGAACCGCTTTTTTGAGGGCCGCGGCTCTGAGAGAGGTGTTTCAGGGAACCACCACCCTGGAGGAGGCCGACCGGGTGACCTTTGTTGAAACCGGGAGCTTGAGTTGAGACCATGGCCGGATTCAATTCCGAGGGGCTGCCCCGAATCGGCGCCCGACTGTCCTCGGCCCTCGAACCGCTGATGCCGGGAGGAAAAAGCATGGCCGGAATGGAGATTACCCCCTTCTTTATTAAGACGTCCCGGGTGGAAAAACGCAAAGACGGGTGGTTTCTCACCCATTGGGGAGAACTGCCGCTCCCACCGGGAACAGTGAAATGTTCCTATAAAACCATCAATGTTATGGATACCGATGCTTTTCAAAACGCGGTCTGGTCCGCCGTGGATGCCATCGGCGGGGATGTTTTCCGCATGGGCGTGTCGCTGCCCAATGAAACCATGAAAATTTTGGTCCAGGAATTCGATGAACTGCCCCGCAGCGGCGCCGAAATTCAGAAAATGGTGAACTGGTGGGTGGGAAAAACCTTTCGAATTTCTCCGGATGATTTCGTGATTTCATACCAGCTGCTGGGGAAAAGCCCGGAAGGGAAACCGCGGTTGCTGGTGGTCCTGGCGTTTCGGGAAATCATTCTCCAGTATGAATCGCTGTTAAAAGATCAGGATATTATTCCTGAAATCATCTGTCCGTCCGGGATCAACCAGTTCAATTTTTACAGCGATGAGATTCCATCTTCCGGAATCATCGCCTTTCTCGGCTTTTTTGAAGCCTATTTTTCTTTTGTGGTGATTGAAGACGGGCACATCCTTTTTTATCACGGGGTGAAAACCGGGCCTTCGGATTCCCACTTCAACCACCATCTGGATATGACCTTGCAGTTTTTTATCGACGCCTGTCCCGACAAGAAAATCAAGAGCCTCTACATGGGATATCCCGGCCTTTATTACCGGGACCTTTCCGAGGGCCTGATGGAGATCATCGCCAAGGATATCGTGATCATCGACGAAAGCCGGTTTATTTCCATCGAGAACGGACACGGGAGGGAGGATGAATTCCCCATGACGACCTACTCGGGGGCGATCGGCTCGGCGCGCTGTGTTTCCTATTTCAGTGCCGCCATCGGCGCGGCCCAGAGTCTGAATCCATAATTTAAGAATCATGGCAGTCAAGCGCATTCGAATCAATTTAGCCACCCTCGAATACGTCAACCCGCGGTTGGTTCATCTGATGATGATCGGGGCCGCCCTGACGGCGCTGGTGGTAACCGGATGCAATATCCGTCACCACTTCGAGTTGAGCAAAGATATTCATGCGTACACGGAAAGGATCCAAGCCCTGGAGCGGAAACAAGCCGAACGGATAGCGGAGCGGGGGAGTCTCGGCCTGGATGAAAAGCAGATGGATGCGGTCAAGGGAAACGTCCGATTCGTCAATCGCCTGATCGCCCGGGATGTGTTTCCGTGGGGCTTGGTTCTGAACGCCATCGAAGCCGGCATGCCCGAAAATATCTATCTGGAAAGCTTGGCGCCCAAGGAGCCTTTCAAGCAGATCGAGTTGAAAGGATACGCCACCTCATTAAGCGAGGTCAGCAACTATCTGAAAGAAAAGGAAACGGTCGAACTCTTCAGTAATTTCGAGCTTCTCAAGATCGACCTGGAAAAAGAGACCGAGACGGAGACGGAGACGGAAATTTTGGTGGAGCGGGACAAATTGCCGGTGCGATTCGATATCATAGTCCATTTGGAGCTGACGACTCTTTTTCCGGAACCGGTTTTCGGCAATCTGGCTCGGTCGGTTCTTTCGGCCGACAAAGAGGGATCCTGATCATGCCGGATTTTCGTCGGTATCTGCTGGTGTTTCAATCCGACAAGTCGGTTTGGCTGGTGGTCGGCGTGTGCCT
>JAABSQ010000210.1 GCA_011390315.1 Desulfobacteraceae bacterium | reverse complement strand
GAACTCTCCCGCCTGCTGGACATGGGGGTTCGCATCCTCTGCAACCGGCCGGTGACCCGGGATTTCCTGAAAAACGCCGGGGATCGCTATGACGGGGTTTTTCTGGGATGCGGCTACGGCCGATCCCTTCGCATGGGAATCCCCGGCGAAGAGATGGTCCGGGACGGGCTCGAATTTCTCCATCAGGTGCGGTCCGGGGAAGACGCCTGCCTTCAGGGAACCGCAGCGGTGATCGGCGGCGGCAACACGGCGGTGGATGTGGCCCGAACCCTGGTGCGGATGGGGATGCAGACCACCATCCTCTACCGGCGCCGCCGGTCCGACATGCCCGCCTTCGGCCATGAAGTGGAGATGGCCCTGGAGGAAGGGGTCACCCTGATTGAACAGGTGGCGCCGATTCAAATCGAAGCGGCCGGAACCGAATACCGCCTCACCCTTCAGGAGATGAAAACCGGCGATATGGACACCCGCACCGGACGGGTCCGGGTAGTCCCCGACGGCGACAAGACCCGAACAATGCGGTTCGACCGGGTTTTTTCCGCCATCGGCGCCGAACCCGGTGAAAACTGGCTGATTCCCCCGGAGGATTCGGAAAAGGTATTGTCCCTGAGCCACTGTGTGCTGCAAGACGGTGATCCGCCCCTGGTCTTCGGCGGCGACCTGGCCACCCCGGTCAAGAGTGTGGCCGACGCCGTCGGCTCCGGAAAACAGGCCGCCATGATCCTGGACACCTATTTCCATCAAGGCCGGAATGCCATCCCCAGGCGGCTGGCCGACTGCCGGGTGGGCCATGGGCAGGCGCTTTCCATGGAAATCTACCTGGGCGGCAAACGGCGGGAGCGCAATCCCCACGAGGTCCGGTTTGCGGAAATCAACACCGACTATTTTTTCACGGCAGAGCGGCAGCATCCCCCGGTTTTGAATCCGCCGGAGCGGATAGAAACTTTTGAAGAGGTGGAAGGGGTGCTTTCCAAGGAAGCGGCGATGAAGGAAGCGGCCCGATGCTTCAACTGCGGCATCTGCAACGAATGCGACAACTGCCGGCTCTACTGCCCGGAATTGGCGGTGTATATGGACGGCGCCCGGTGCATCAATTTCGACTACTGCAAGGGATGCGGCATCTGCGTGGTGGAATGTCCGCGAAGCGCCATGTCTTTGAAGGAGGAAGGAGCATGAAAACGGTTCTGGAAGGCAGCCATGCGGTCTCCGAAGCGGTGCGGATGGCAAGGATTCAGGTGATGTCCGCCTACCCGATCACCCCCCAGACCCACATCGTCGAGGCCTTATCCGAGTATGTGGCCGAGGGCCGCATGGACGCCCGGTTCATCTGTGTGGAGAGCGAACATTCGGCCATGGCCGCGGTGATCGGCGCGGCCAGCGGGGGTGTGCGCACCTTCACCGCCACCTCCTCCCACGGGCTGGCCCTGATGCACGAACTGCTCCACTGGTCTTCGGCCGCCCGCCTGCCCATCGTGATGGCGGAGGTCAACCGGGCACTGGGTCCCGGCTGGAACATCTGGATGGACCAGACCGACAGCCTGGCCCAGCGGGACACCGGCTGGATTCAGCTCTACGTCGAAGACGCCCAGGAGGCCCTGGACACCACCCTTCAGGGGTTTCACCTGGCCGAATCGATCAACCTGCCGGTGATGGTGGTCTTGGACGCCTTTTTTCTCTCCCACACCTATGAACCGGTGGATCTCCCCGAACAGGCCGATGTGGACCGGTTTCTGCCGGCGTTGAAGCCCCGAATCCGCCTGGACACCCGCACCCCCTTTGCCATGAGCCAGATGGCGCCGCCGGGGGTCTACATGGAGATGCGCCGGGATATTCAGTCGGCCATGGAGCGGGCGCCGGATCACTTCGCCCGAACCGAAGTCGCCTTCGAGAAGGTCTTCGGCCGGCGCTACGGCGCGGTGGAGGCGGTCGCCTGCGAGGATGCCGAGGTGATCCTGGTAATGACCGGCACCGCGGCCTCCACCTGCCGACAGGTGGTGGAAGACCTGCGGTCCGAGGGGGAAAAGATCGGCATGCTCAAACTCAAGATGTTTCGCCCCTTTCCGGTGAACGCCATTCGAAAGCTGCTGGGGGATGCCCGCAAAGTCGCGGTGGTGGACCGAAACTTCTCCTTCGGGGCTTCGGGCATTTTCGCCCAGGAAATTCGAGCGGCCCTGTGCAACCACCCGAACCATCCGCCGGTATTCGGATACATCGCCGGCCTGGGCGGGCGCGACATCACTCCCGACACCCTGAAAGAGATCTACCGCATGACCCGCGACACCGATCATCCGCAAGCGGAGAGCGTCTGGGTGGGGCTTACAACGGAAAAGGAGTCGAGATGACCGACCATTCACTGCTGCAGGAAGAGGGAATGTATTCCGGCCACGTGGGATGCCCCGGGTGCGGGGCCACCGTGGCCATGAAGTTCGCCCTGCGGGCCCTGGGGGAAAAGACCATGCTGGTGATCCCGGCCTGCTGCTGGGCCATCGTCGCCGGGGCCCATCCCCAGACCTCGCTGAAGGTCCCGGTCCTTCACACCGCATTCGAAACCGCCGGGGCCGCGGCCAGCGGGCTTCGGGCGGCCCTGGACATGCAGGGCGACACCGACACCACCGTGGTGGCCTGGGCCGGCGACGGCGGCACCTTCGATATCGGGTTCCAGGCCCTTTCCGGGGCGGTGGAGCGAAACGAAGATTTCATCTATGTCTGCTACGACAACGAAGCCTACATGAACACCGGGGTCCAGCGAAGCTCCTCCACCCCCTTCGGCGCCCGCACCACCACCACCCCGGGCCGGGGCTGGAAGCAGACCCGGAAAAAGAACATAGTGGAGGCCCTGGCGGCCCATCGCATTCCCTATGCCGCCACCGCCAGCATCGCCTATCCCGACGATCTGATGCGCAAGTTCCGGAAAGCCGCGGCCCTGAAGGGCGGCAGCCGGTTTATCCATGTCTATGCCACCTGCCCCACCGGCTGGCGGGTGCCCAGCGAGATGTGCATCAAAACCGCCCGGCTGGCGGTCCAGACCCGCTTGTTCCCCCTGTACGAAGTGGAAGACGGCCATCGCTACACCCTCAACCTGGACCCCGATCCCCCGAAACCGGTCCGGGACTACATGGCCGTACAGGGCCGGTTCAAGCACCTGACCGACGCGGACTATGAACAGATTCAGGAGATGGTGGATGAGGACTGGGGCCTTCTCAAACGCAAAATCGGCGCCTTTGGAAATCCGGATGCTGCCTGAAAAATCGGGCTCTAAAATACCCGGTACGGTTGAGATGATCCCCGGGCCTTCGGATCGGACCCCGACGGACGGGGTTCGGAAGGGAAGGCGCGACCCGTGACCCGAACCGGCAACTGGAAAAAGGCGCTGCTCGAATCGAGCATGCCGCTGGAGTTTGAGGCCTCCCGGGTGCTGGTATCCCGGGGGTTCTCCGTCAATGCCGATTTCAAATATGCATGGAGCGATTCCGAAGCCTTCAAGGATGCGGCCGTCGATCTGCATGCGGTATCCGCCCTTCCCTTTGCGAACCGGCAGGAAGCCGAGGCCCGCATCGAACTGCTGGTCAACTGTGAATCCCGCCATCCGGATATTCTGTGGATGTTTCTGCCCGATCCGAACCGGCCGGAATTTTCTCCCGGCCGGTCGGGTGCGGCCCTTCGGGTCATCGACCAGTTTTCCCCCTTCGTGATTTCCCCCGATCCGTCCGCCGCTTTCGAGGCCGGACTCACCCTCTGCTTTCGCGGGGTGGAAATCGATGCCGGAACCGGAGAAACCCCCGGGTCGAGCTATAAAAAAAGCCTGAGTCAATTGCAGAACGCCCTTCCCCGTCTTTTCACCGAAAACACCCTTGAGTGCCTGTCCGGTCCGACCTCGGAGAACCAGCCCTTTCTGTTCTGCCCGGTCCTGCTGACCACCGCGCCGCTGTACGTAATCCAGCGGGAAGTCAAACTGGCGGATATTCAGGCCGCCGAATCGGTTACGGAGATCGGTGATCCGCACCCCTTTCTGGTTCTGAATTCGGACTTCAGCCCCGAATTCAAAGCGCGGTGCATGAATGAGGCCGGCGTTCTCAAAGACCTGTTGCGAACCGATGAAGCGATGGAAATCGAAATGAAAAAGGTGCGGTATTACAACAGCCATTCCAACCTTCCGCTGACCATCATCGACGCGGTGACCAGCGGACAGTATGCTTATCTGAACGCCTTTTTCACCCGATTTATCGTCTGTTCCCTCGACGGATTCCCCCAACTGGTGGACACCCTGAAGCAGGCGGCGGACGATGCCTTGGCTACCCGAACCGCGGTGTGAGCGAGGGGCGGCCTCAAATTAAGCATTTTGTACATCAGGAGATGCGACATAAAGCGGAGAAAAATAAACATTTTTAAAAGAAAGATAGAATATCTATAGGTGCTGAACGTCGGTGGCAACGCACCAAGGTCTTTTGTTCCTAAAAAATACCATTGGTAGGTTATTATCAAGGATGCTTTTCTTTGATAGGAACAGTACACAGGCCCTTTTTCCCTGTTTGTTTATCCAGATTAGAACACCAGGGAAAACGGACCTGATGAGCAATGGTTCCGTTTTAAAAAATGGAAAAAGACAGCATAAAAAAATTTATCCTAAAAGCAGGCCTGACACCGATAATTAAAAAGGTGGATGGTGTGGAATCCCTATTTGTGGGAAAGGATGAATATCAAGATTCTCTGATAGGGACAGTATATAAAGATGGGATTTTCATTTTTCAACATAAGGATAATTGGCTTTAGCCAATCTGCAAAAACTAGGGATTTGACATTTGAAGAAGTTAAGGATGCCATAATGTATTATGAATAAGGCTTAACAGAACAAGCCTCTTCAATCTGACCGGAAGGGTCGGCAACCACCATATTTGCCAAGAGTAGTGTTTTTTAAGCATTTTAATTATTTACACTATCTGCATTTCCCTTCCGGCAGGTGATAGGCAGCGTAATACCTCTGAATTATGATCTATACACACAACGACATCAAAATAATTCAAGTTGAAGAACATCTTGTGGAAAGGCAAGAAATGTATTTTGGCTCGCGAGGTGCTAATCCCGAAGCTATTTGTACATCTATTGCCGAAGGCGCACTGATATTGGGTGCAAAGGAAACAAATATAAAGGAAAAGGACGGCTGGTGGTTTATCAGCGCTGATTTAGACTGGCTCAATGTAACTTCAAATGCTCAAGTGAATGAAACCACAGCATTTGATAAAACACATGCATTTCCAGAAGGCGGAATCAATTGGTTCCGCTCTGAAGTAATGGCCAAGGTGTTTTCAGACAGCTGTTTTACTTATGCTGGCGGTGAGCCAGTTTTAATATCTGGTGACCTTCCTGATGCAAGTAAAATCAAAGAACTTCATGAATATTCAGGTTCTTGGGCGCGCACCATTGCATTCAAATTCCACAAAAAGATATAACTACGGGAAGTTGCAAAACTCGCTACCGTTCGCCGCAGACCCAAGGCATTAACTAACATGAATGATATTCAAGCAATTACCCAATTCACACGAAATTTTGTGAAGAATAAATTTCCAGATGGGTTTCATGAAGCTATAGAATGGCCACAGGATCTTCAGTGAAAGCCTTTGCTGCATGTGGCTGAAGCGTTATGGCGACAAAGGAGTATCGATGGAGTTCGGCATCGGGATGGAGATTGAGAAAGAAGCGATCGAAAGATGCTCTGATGTCCAGGCTTTCGTGGATCGCTTGGCGGAGTTTATTCGTACTCGGGACTATGGATCTGGAATCGAGCATTTTACGATAGGAATGGTCGTAATCAGGTCAAAACCGGGATACGAAAATTGGTTTAAGCAAAGAGGACCTCGATTCCGAAAAATTCAAAAACTCCAGATGCCTGGTCAGGCTATTGTAGAGCTTCACAACTGCTACAGCTACGACATCAAGTTGTCGAATAAAGATATTGACAAATTCATAGTTTCAGGAGAATCCGCCATCAGACTGTTCTGCCAAAGGTTTCTTTCTTCGCTCTCCAACTTCGAAAGCCCGTCAATGAAGAAACGAGATTTCGATCTCGGAGCGTTCAGGGAAGATGTGCAGAGCTTCAT
>JAABSQ010000209.1 GCA_011390315.1 Desulfobacteraceae bacterium | reverse complement strand
ATCTCGAATAAGGAGGTCCCAATGGCAAAACTGAACCCCGGCGATCGCGCCCCTGCCTTCGAGGCGCCGGATCAAAATCAAAAATCCGTGAAACGCGATGATTTTCAAGGTCGAAAACTGTTCGTCTTTTTCTACCCCAAAGCCAACACCTCCGGGTGAACCACCCAGGCCCAGGCGGTGCGGGACGCACTGCCCGATCTTCAGAAAAAAGATGTGGCCGCTGTCGGCATCAGTCCGGACAAGCCGGCCCAGCAGAAAAAATTCGACGACAAGAACGGACTGGGATTTCCGTTGCTCAGCGACCCGGATCATTCCATCGCCGAGGCGTTCGGCGTCTGGGGCGAGAAAAAGAGCTTCGGCAAGACCTCCGTGGGGATCATCCGGTCCGCCTTTCTGATCGATGAGAACGGCCGACTGACAAACTGCTGGTACAAGATCAGCCCCAAGGATACGGCGCCCAAACTGATGGACGCGCTGTAACGGCAGAGAGAACCGGCCGGAGGCGAATCACCCGTGCCTTACCACCAGCCACACGCCGGCCGATATCAGGCCGAGGCCCAATAATCGGGGGCCGGTCACCGGCTGAACTGCGGCTGAAAACAGCCCGTAATGGTCGATGACCACGGCCACGAAAAACTGCGCCGCCACCAGCACCGTAAAGGCTCGGGAGACCCCCAGCCGCGGCACCGCATAGCTGATCGACCCCACAATGACCAGACCCAAAAGGCCGGATGTATAGCCGTACCAGGGCACCAACCGGATGGCTTTCAGATTGCCCAGCCGGGTCGCCAGTAAAATGAGCGAAATGAATATGCCGCCGATCACATAGGTGATGAAGACGCTCTCTTTGGTACCCAGGCGCTGGTCCATGACCCCCATGAACTGGCCCTGAAGGGTGATCGCCACGCCGCCGATGACGGCGACCAGCAGTACGGTGAAGTCGGTCATGGGGATTCCTTTCCATGCGTATGCCCCGAATCGGGCGGATCGGTTTCGGCGGTATTCGGCGCCAGTTCGGCGGGAATGCGGGATTCGCAGGGTACCTTCACCTGGCACAGGCCGCAGGAATTGACGGGAACCCCCATCTGATGCGCCTCCACATACGGGCGGGTCACCTGCCGAATGTAGGTGCGGCATTTGACCTTGTCGTGGCCGGACTTGGAAATGGCGCCCGCCGGGCATCGGGAGATGCAGATGCCGCATCGGTTCCGGGCGTGATGAAGGCAGTAGGCGTGGTGGTCTTCATAGGGCCGACCGGTGGATTCGAGGGCGATTCGGGCCACCGCCGACCCGACCCGCATCGCCTTGCCGGCCGGGGTGATGAGTCCGTCCGAGAGGCCGAAGGTTCCCAGCCCGCAGGCATAGGCCGCATGCCGCTCCGACCAGGTGGAGGCATACCCGTACCGGGGGGATTTCTTTTTTTCCCAGGCGGGGGACAGGCTCGGGGCCACCGCCGGTATGCCCTTTTCGTTCAGCCGGGTTTCCAGGTGTCGGCGAAGATTTTCGTTGATTTGCTCCCCGTAGTGGCGGACCCGGCTCCACCTTTTTCCGGGAAACTCCTTGCAGGCCCGGTGCTCTTTCTTGGTCTCCCGGGTCTGGGGAAGAATCCAGGCGATGACCGTCAACTGGTCGGGGGACACCGTCAGGTCCGGAAATCCCTGTTGAAAAGCCTCCTGCGGAGTCCAATAAAATTCACCGATATGGCCCTTGATGGTCTCAAAAATCGGATCATCCCCCCGGCAGAATCCTACCAGGGGTGCGGCAAAAGCCGGTTCCGTGCCGCCGGGGGAAATGGCGTTTCGCTCCGGATCTTTCAGGTAATCGCCGATTACGGCTTCGATCCATTCGCGGGTAATATCCGACATTCTTTTCTGTCCTCCTGTGGTTTCATTTCACATCGATCGCCGACCGGATTTGATAGTTTCAAAAGAATGGTAACACATCGGGCGTCGGTATGCATCCGGGAATCTCTGAGAATAGTGCTTGATCAGTGGACGGGAATTTTTATATACTGATCAGCTTTTGTATGCGGCCCTTCGGGAATTTCCCTTTCGCCTGCGGCGGAAAGGATTCCGGAAAACGAATTTGATACCGGGGTCGATCGTATGGTTGACCAAGGAGGCATGACATCAGAAACAACGATCTATTTCAGGATATCCCCGGCGGCAAGTATGATGCCGCATCCCTGGAGGTGCTCCGGGGGCTGGACCCGGTCAAGCGGCGGCCCGGGATGTATACCGATACCACCCGGCCCAATCACCTGGCCCAGGAGGTCATCGACAACGCCGTGGACGAAGCCATCGCCGGATTCGCCAAGCGGATCGGGGTGATCTACCACGAGGACGGCTCCCTGGAGGTGAGCGACGACGGGCGGGGCATGCCCACCGACCTGCATCCGGAAGAAAAGATGACCGGGGTCGAGGTCATCATGACCAAACTCCATGCCGGGGCCAAGTTCAGCAACAAGAACTACAAGTTTTCCGGCGGGCTTCACGGGGTGGGGGTGTCGGTGGTCAACGCCCTGTCCAAGCGGGTGGAGGTGGAAATCCGACGCGACGGCAAAAAATACGCCATCGCCTTTGAGAACGGCCTCAAGGTGTCGGACCTCGAGGAGATCGGCGCCGTGGGGCAGCGCAACACCGGGTCCACCCTTCGGTTCTGGCCCGATGAAAAATATTTTGAAACCCCGCAGATGTCGGTCCGGCGGCTGAAACACGCCTTGCGGGCCAAGGCGGTGCTCTGCCCGGGGCTCACCGTCGTTTTTACCCACCAAGCCGCCGGTGAGACCGAGACCTGGTTTTTCGAGGAGGGGTTGAAGGATTACCTGCTCGAAAACCTGTCGGAATACGAGCGAGTTCCCGAATCCCCCTTCACCGGCAAAAATGAAGGAAAAGATGAATCGGTGGAATGGGCCGTGGTCTGGCTGCCGGAAGCGGGCCAAGTCACCGCGGAAAGCTATGTCAACCTGATCCCGACGCTTCAGGGCGGCACCCATGTCAACGGCTTCCGAAGCGGATTGCTGGCTGCGGTGCGCGAATTCTGCGAATTCCGGAACCTGCTGCCCCGGTCCATCAAGCTGGCGCCGGAGGACCTCTGGAGCCGGTGCTGTTATGTGCTTTCGGTCAAGATCAGCGATCCCCAGTTTTCCGGCCAGACCAAAGAGCGGCTCTCCTCCCGCCAGTGCGCCGGGTTTGTCTCCGGGGTGGTGCGGGACGCATTCGCCCTGTGGCTGAACCAGAACACCGAGGCCGGGGAGAAACTGGCGGAGTTGGCCATCGACAGCGCGCGAAAACGCCTGAAGGCGGCCAAAGCGGTGGTGCGGCGAAAGGCGGGGTCCGGCCCGACCCTGCCGGGGAAGCTGGCCGACTGCCTTTCCCAGGACCCGGCGGAGACCGAACTCTTTCTGGTGGAGGGCGACTCCGCGGGCGGGTCGGCCAAGCAGGCCCGGGACAAGCAGACCCAGGCGGTGCTGCCGCTGCGGGGCAAGATCCTGAATACCTGGGAGGTGGACACGGCGGAGATCCTCAAATCCAAAGAGATTCACGACATCGCCGTGGCCGTGGGGGTGGACCCCGGGGCCGACGATCTCTCCGGAATCCGGTATCACAAGATCATCACCCTGGCCGATGCCGATTCCGACGGGCTGCACATCGCCAGCCTCCTCTGCGCCCTGTTCCTGAAGCATTTCAAGCCCCTGGTGGCCGCCGGCCGAATCTTCGTGGCCATGCCGCCCCTGTACCGCATCGACCAGGGCAAACAGGTCTACTACGCCCTGGAGGAGCACGAAAAGGACGCCATCCTGAAACGGCTCAATCCCAAAAAGGGCAAACCCAA
>JAABSQ010000208.1 GCA_011390315.1 Desulfobacteraceae bacterium | reverse complement strand
CGTCCAGCGGTTCAAGGGGCTAGGGGAGATGAATCCGGCCCAGCTGCGGGAGACCACCATGCTGCCAGATTCCCGCCGCCTGGTTCAGCTAACCCTGGAGGAAGAGGCGCATATCTTTGAAACCATGGACATGCTCCTGGCCAAGAAGCGATCCAAAGACCGAAAGGATTGGCTTGAAACCGAAGGGGACCTGGCGGAACCCGAGGTCCTGTAACACACACAAACGGAGCACCGATCATGTCGACTCAAGACGCCGTCGCCTACGAAGGCATTGAACAGCTTTCCCTGGGAAAATTCGTCAAACCCTCTTATCTCAACTATGCCATGTATGCCATCATGGACCGGGCCCTGCCGTTTATCGGCGACGGGTTCAAACCGGTCCAGCGGCGGATCGTCTTCGCCATGAGCGAGCTGGGATTGCGCAGCACCGCCAAGCCCAAGAAATCGGCCCGCACCGTGGGCGACGTCCTGGGCAAGTACCACCCCCACGGCGACAGCGCCTGCTACGAAGCCATGGTGCTGATGGCCCAGCCCTTTTCCTACCGGTATCCGCTGATCGACGGGCAGGGCAACTGGGGGTCCATCGCTTCGCCCAAAGAATTCGCCGCCATGCGGTATACCGAGGCCAAGCTCTCGGCCTATGCCGATGTGTTTCTCTCGGAACTGCCCATGGGCACGGTCAACTGGGTGCCCAATTTCGACGGCACCATGGAGGAGCCCCAGACCATGCCGGCCCGACTGCCCAATGTACTCCTCAACGGCACCACCGGCATCGCCGTGGGCATGGCCACCGATATTCCGCCCCACAACCTGAAGGAGATCGTCTCGGCCTGCATTCATCTCATCGACCATCCCGAGGCGACGCTGGCGGAAATCTGCGACATCATACAGGGACCCGATTTTCCCACCGGCGCCGAACTGATCACCCCCCGGGAGGAGATTCTCAAGATCTACGAAACCGGCCAGGGGATGATTCGGCTGCGGGCGATCTATGAAATCGAGAACGGCGACATCATCATCACCGCACTGCCCTATCAGGTGTCGGCGGAGCGGGTGATCGAGCAGATCGCGGCCCAGATGGCGGCCAAGAAACTGCCCATGGTCTCGGACGTTCGGGACCTTTCCGACCAGGAGGAGCCGACCCGGATCATGATTACGGCCCGATCCGGCCGGGTGGACCGGGAGGCCCTGATCAGCCATCTGCTGGCCACTACCGACATGGAAAAGGGGCACAAGGTCAATATGACCATGATCGGGCTCAACCGGAAACCCCAGAGCCTGGGGTTGATGGCGATTCTGACCCAGTGGCTGAGCTTTCGGCAGCAGACCGTGACCCGGCGGCTGGAGTTCCGGCTCTCCAAAATAAACGACCGGCTCCACATCCTGGACGGTCTGCTTATCGCCTACCTCAATCTGGACGAAGTGATTCGGATCATTCGGGAGAGCGACGAACCCAAACCGGCCCTGATGGACGCCTTTGGATTGAGTGAGGTGCAGGCCGAGGCGATTCTTCAGATTCGGCTGCGGCAGTTGGCTCGGCTGGAAGAGATCAAAATCAAGAATGAGAAAGCCGATCTGGAAAAGGAAAAGGAGGAGATCGAAAAAATTCTGGCCTCTCCTCAGCGGATGAGAACGCTCATCAAGAAAGAACTTCGGGCCGACGCGGCCAAGTACGGCGACGAGCGGCGCACCCGCATCGTTCAGCGCGAAGAGGCCCAGGCCATCAAGGAGGTGGAACTGGCCCCGGCGGAACCGGTGACCGTGGTGCTGTCCGCCGGCGGCTGGGTGCGGGCCGCCAAAGGGTACGCCGTGGACCCGGCCGGACTCAGCTACAAAGCCGGCGACGCCTTTCTGGATGCGGCCCAGGGCAAAACCAACCAGCCCGCCGTCTTTCTGGACACCACCGGCCGGTCCTACTCACTGCCGGCCCACAGCCTGCCTTCGGCCCGGGGGCAAGGAGAGCCGCTGACCGGTCGACTGGCGCCGCCGGACAAGGCTCGCTTCTATTCGGTCCTCATGGGCGCGCCGGATCAAAAGCTGATCCTGGCCAGCGACGCCGGATACGGCTTCATCACCGAGATCGAGAATCTGGTCTCCAAAAACAGCAAAGGCAAGGGGATGCTGACCCTGCCCAAGGGCTCCGAGCCTCTGCCGCCGCTGTATCTGACCGATCCAAGTACGGAGCAGATCGCCGTCATCACCACCGAGGGACGCCTGCTGGTGATTCAGGCGGCGGACCTGCCCGAACTGCCCA
>JAABSQ010000207.1 GCA_011390315.1 Desulfobacteraceae bacterium | reverse complement strand
ACTGTTTCGATCTGGTGATCTGTTCCGAAGTTCTGGAGCACATTCCGGACCAGACCAGGGCCGTTTCCGAAATCGTCCGGGTGCTGAAACCCGGACGGAACCTGGTGGTGAGCGTCCCCCGATATCTCCCCGAGCAGATCTGCTGGCGGCTCTCGACCCGATATTGGAACATCCCGGGGGGTCACATCCGCATTTACCGACCGAGGGAACTGACCGACCTGCTGAAGCGCGCCGGGGTTCACCCGTGGCATATCCATTGGGCCCACGGGCTTCACACCCCCTACTGGTGGTTGAAATGCTTCATCGGAATCGAAAACACCGATGCCCGGCCGGTGAAACTCTATCATCGGCTTCTGGTCTGGGAAATGATGCACCGGCCCCGGATTTTTCAGGTGATTGAAAAACTGCTCAACCCGGTTATAGGTAAAAGTATGGTCGTGTACCTGAACAAACCGGCTTCTTCACTTGCCGGATAAAGCCATGCCACAGAGACTCGCCCAGCGGCTTGTATCTTTTCGAATCTTCCTGCTCCTGATCTGCATCCTCGGGTGTCCCGCCTGCCGGGTTCACGCCCAGCCGGAAGCGGATGCCGTTGCCCCGGCGACCGCCGCCGATACCGAACTCACCCTGGTTCGGGCCGTGATGTGCGAAAAAATTCAGGACTATCAGCCCGTCAATCCGGCCGTCGTCTTTTCGGTCTCCATCGGAGAAGTCTACTGTTTTACCGCTTTTTCACCCGTGCCGGAGCAGACGGTCATCGACTACAAATGGTACCGCCGGGATGATCTGGTCACCAACCGGCGGGTGGTTCTGTATTCACCCAAGTGGTCGACCTACAGCAGCATTCATCTTCGGGGGGCGGATATCGGCCCGTGGCGGGTGGAAATTATCGGGCACGAAGAAGCGGTGCTCGAAGTGCTTCGGTTCAGCGTCACCCGGTGATACCGATGGAATTTCTGACCAGCTTCCTGTACAGCATTCAATGGCAGGATATATTCGATATCCTCCTCAACAGCTATATTCTTTTCCGCATCTACATCCTGTTCCGGGGGACCCCCATTGTCCAGGTGCTTCTGGTTCTGACCGCCCTTCAGGTGGTTCAGGTCATGGCCATGTCCCTGGGGCTGGTGGTCACCAGCTGGGTCATTCGCGGAATCACCGCTGTTGCGACCCTGATCATCGTGGTGGTCTTTCGCAATGAAATTCGGTCGGTCTTCACTACCCACAACCTCAAATCCATCTTCTGGGGCCTGCCCGAACGGCGGCGCGCCACCCCCGACGAAATCATCGCGGACGCCGTCTTCGAAATGGGAAGGCAACGCATCGGCGCCCTCCTGGTGTTTCCCAACAAGGACGATCTCAAGGAAATCGTGGAAAACGGCATTCCCTGGAATGGAACCATCACCCGGGAGATGCTGATCAGCATCTTCTGGCACGACAACCCGGTGCATGACGGGGCCGCTATCGTGCGGGGAGACCGGATTTCGAGTGTGGGCGCCATCCTTCCGCTGACCCGGCGCAAAGACCTCCCTTCTCGGTACGGCACCCGCCACCGGGCCGCGTTGGGGTTGAGCGAAGTCAGCGATGCGCTGGTGATCGTGGTATCCGAAGAACGGGGGGAGGTCAGCGTGGTCAAAAACTTCGCCATTGAACCCGTTCCGGACCGGGAAACCCTGATCGGTCTGTTGCAGGACCACTCCGGCATTACCGCCAAAGGCGCGGGATTCTTTCAAAGGGAAAAGACCCGCACCGGTCTGGCGGCGCTGATTTCTCTGTTTTTCGTGTTCACCGTCTGGTATCAGCTGACCCGGGGCTCGGATACCCTGATCTCCCTGGAGGTACCGCTGGAATTTTACAACCGGGCTCCGAATATGGAGATCATCGACACCTCCGTCCACAGTGTGCAGCTCTACCTCAGCGGATCGGGTCAATTGATCCAATCCCTGAAACCGGAGCAACTGACCGTGCGACTCGATCTGGAACAGCTGGATGCCGGAGAAAACATTCTGCCGGTGGAACCGGAAAACATCACCACCCCGCCGGGCATTCTGCTGAGACGGGTGGAACCTTCCTCGGTTCAGCTCTTCCTGGACAAAATCGCCGAAAAAGAAGTACCGGTGCAGGTCACCTGGGCCGGTGAACTCGACCCGGACCTGATCATCTCCGAGGCCGAGGTGAATCCCTCCAAGATTCGAGTGCGGGGCGGGCGCCGCCTCATCGACCGAATCACGACCCTCTACACCGAACCCGTGGACCTGAACGGGATCACCTCCTCGGATACCGTGACGGCGCCGCTGCAACTGGATTCGGCCGGGATCAAGGTGGCCTCGGGATCAAAAGAGAAAGTGAGCGTCAACTACAAGGTTCGGACCCGAACCCCGGCTTCAGCCCCCGGCAAGGATGTTTCACCGAAGGCGGAACCGTGAAATCCGCACTGGTGATCTCCAACAACCGGGAAGCACCGGTCCGGATCGAATCCTGCCTCCCCGGATACACCCTCCACCGAGCTCCCGATCGGGAAAAAGCACTGGAAGTTGTCCAAAAACGACGGATCGATCTGATCTTCGCCGATCTGGCTCTGGTCCGCGGAGATCTTTCCAAAGAGGATTGTCAGACCATTCTGCAGCCGTTCTGGCGTTTTTCGCCTTCCGCCGAAATCATTATAATGACCGACTCCGCCGAGATTCGGGAAGCGGTCATGGCGGTCAAAGCCGGGGCCGGCGATTACCTCACCTATCCGCTCAACCCGGCCGAGATCCGGTATGTCACTGAACACCTCTACGAAGCCCGGAAAAAGGATTCGGAACTCGATTATCTTCGGGATCAGTTTTGGGAAACCGAATCTCATGAAATCGTAAGGACCCGCAGCCCGCTGATGAAGCAGGTCTTCGATAAAATCCGCTCGGTGGCGCCCACCAAAACCACGGTAATGCTCTACGGCGAAACCGGGGTGGGCAAGGGCATCATCGCCGGCCTGATTCATCGCCACAGCAACCGCAAAAATCAGCCCTATATCAGCATTCACTGCGGCGCCATACCGGACACCCTGCTCGAAAGCGAACTCTTCGGCCACGAAAAAGGCGCCTTCACCGGTGCGGTGAAACGGAAGCCGGGCAAATTTGAAATCGCCCAGGAAGGCACCCTCTTTCTGGACGAAATCGGCACCGTCACGCCGGCCGCCCAGATCAAACTGCTTCAGGTGCTTCAAGACCGGACCTTTCAGCGGGTGGGCGGAGAAGAGGTGATCGAAGCCAATGTGCGGATCATCGCGGCCTCCAATTCCGATCTCAAGGTCATGAGCGATGAAGGGGCTTTCCGGAAAGACCTCTATTACCGGCTTCACGTATTTCCGGTGGAGATTCCGTCCCTTCGGGATCGAATCAAAGATATTTCTCTTCTGGTCGAGTATTTTCTGAACCGGTTGAATCTCTACTATGCCAAAGGCATTCACGGGGTCCATCCCGCTGTTATGGAAGCCCTGGAACGGTATGATTGGCCGGGCAACATTCGGGAACTGGAAAACCTGGTCGAACGGGCCTATATTTTAGAATCGGGGACCGCCCTCACCCCGGACAGCTTTCCCGCCGAGCTGTTCGGCCGGGAATTGGAATTACCCCCGACCCGGTTCGATTCCGGAATGACTCTGGCCGAAGTCCGCCACAACGGGGTGGAAGCCATCGAACGCCGGTACCTGAATGAGGTACTGACCCGGAACCGCGGCAAAATCAATGAATCCGCCCGGGAAGCGGGCATCAGCACCCGGCAGCTCCATAAACTGCTCACCAAGTACGGCATCCACAAGGAATCTTTTAAATAGCTCATCAGTCAGGCCCGGCTGAAGTTCCGATTTCCGGATTTCGGAATCCTCCATTCCGATTTTTTGCGGCCGCACCTTCCGTTCCAACGCCCGCTCGGAACCGGGGATTCCGAATCCCACCGGGGGCGTCGCCCCCATTATCCGTCCCGTCTTCGACCACTTTCCAACATTCCTGTGATTCCAGAGGAAACGGCAGGAATCCATTCAGACGGACAGGCTTCATGGATGCCTTCATCCGTGCTGGCATCGTTTTTGCTGATCATGCCTCAATCCAAGAGGTGAAGGAGGGAAACATCGATGAAGGCCAAAGACCGGGAAACCCGTGAAACGAAATCGACGGTGGAAGGGATTCTGGCGGCTTCCGATTGGGATGCCGCGGGAAACATTATCGAAATCAAAATGCTGGCCACCGATGAGGAGGAATACCGGGTGGAAAACCGAGACGCCTTTATGAACCTCCTGCAAAAATACATACGGGCCTCCGGCGCCATCCACCCCGATCGAAACGGCATCAAAACCATTCATATTCGAAAATGCACCGTTCTGGAAACCGGATTTGAAGACGATACGGCGATTTTGAACATGGCGTGAACGCCTTGAACTCGAACCCGACATATACAAGGAGATAAAATGAAAACACTCATGATGACGGTTTTGGCTTTGGCAATCACCTTGGGGGTGCCGGTCTGGCTGTCTTTACCGTCGCCGGCAAACGCATCCCTGACCGCTTCCTCCACCGGCATGGACACCGATATGCATACCGATTCGGACCTGGAAGAAACCGAATCATACGAAGCGGAAAACCCTCTTGAGGAGGATGCCATGGAAGCGGAGGAAATGCCGGAACCGGACCCCATGGAAGAAGAAGACGAAACCGATGAATGGGAAGAGGAAGAACCGATGGAAGAGGAGGACTATCAGCAGACCGATTAATTCACCCTTGCATAGCATGATCCGCCCGCCGGAATCCGTTCCCGCGGGCTTTTTTATTTTTTCCCTTGCCGGAAATATCCGCAAACCCGAGAGAGATCGCCTCGGCGCCTCCATTCTCCCCGAAAACGCATCCACCGAAATTTGCTTGCTTTTCATTCGGTTTTTCCTGTAAACATTAAATTTTATTCGAAGCGGTCCCATTGACACGCTCCGGTCCGCCTGCCCTTGAAGGAGATGCGACTTCCCATAGATGGCCCTCAAACGACTACATTCTTCGCTGGTGATCCTGTTCGGCATCCTCGCATTCGGTACCCTCGGTTATACGACCGTCGAAAAGATGACCTTTTTCGACGCCCTCTATATGACCATCATCACCATCAGCACCGTCGGATTTTCCGAAATCCAGCCCCTCAGCTTTCACGGGCGCATGCTGACCATGGTGGTCATCATCGCCTCCATTTCGGTAGGGGCCTATTCTCTCGGTATCCTGGTTCGCATATTTATCGAGGGCGAACTCAGAAAAAGTTTTGAAAGGCGAAGAGTGGAACAGCAAATCAAAAATCTACAGGATCACTTTATCATCTGCGGATACGGCCGAATCGGCCGAATTATCTGCAAGGAACTGCTCGACGACAAGGTCGATTTCGTGGTGATCGAACAGGAAGACTCGGCCGTGGCCACCCTGGAAAAACAGGGCTACCTGTTTATTCAGATGGATGCCACCACAGAAGAGGCCCTGATCAAGGCCGGGGTGATGAAAGCCAAAGGGTTGGTGACGGCGGTTCGCTCCGATGCCAACAACGTCTTCATCACCCTCACCGCAAAGGGAATCCGACCGGACCTCTTCGTGCTGTCTCGAACCTCGGACGTCAAAAATGAAGAAAAACTGAAACGGGCCGGGGCCACCCGGGTGGTCTCGCCCTATTATCTGGGCGGTCGCCGCATGGCTCAGGTGCTCAAGCGGCCCACCGTAGTCGATTTTATCGACATCGCCACCATGTCGAATAAATTGGGCCTTTTGATGGAAGAGGCCAAAATCCGTCCGGGGTCCGGACTTGTCGGGAAAAATCTCATCGACAGCCACCTCCGCAGGGATTTCGGGATCATTATCGTGGCCATTAAACAGGCTTCGGGGAACATGATCTTCAATCCGATGGCTACGGAGACCCTCGAGGCGGGGGATGTGATCGTGGTGCTGGGAAAACAGGAAGATGTATTGCGGATGACCGAGGTGCTCTGACCCCGATCATCCTCTGACCCCGATCATCCGCCGAAATCGAATTTACCGAAGCCGGTCCCACATATTTTCGCCCCCGGCCAGGCCCCGGGATGAGTTCCCGGTGCGCTGTC
>JAABSQ010000206.1 GCA_011390315.1 Desulfobacteraceae bacterium | reverse complement strand
CGGGAATCCCATCGACTCCTGAAACCCGGCGGCGAGATTTTCATCGTCGACTGGAAAAAAATGGAGATGCCGGAAGGGCCGCCCGAGGCGATCCGATGCCGGCCCGAAGAGGTCGCGGATCAGCTGAGCGAATCCGGGTTCAGCAGGATATCGATGTTCAATGAATTACCGAAACATTTCCTGGTGGTCGGGAAAAAAGATCCTCAGCTCACCTGAAAACGGGCTTCGATGAAATGGCCCGCCTCCATGGCCCGGCGATTGAGAAGCTCGTTGGTTCGCCAGGCCGCCCACCGGGCATTCTGGACCATGTCGCCGGTGCCGACAGCGACCGCCCCCATCAGCAGACGTTTGCCGATGGAGACGGCGGTTTTGGCCTCGGGCCACAGCCGCTCCGGCTTGTGATTTTCAGATCCCTCATTGGCTCTTCCTTACCGTTTGTTCCCTCGTCGGGCAGCTTCGGAAGAGTTTCTTCGGGCGCCCTTGCCTTCATCTACATGTTGCCTCCTTTCAGGGCTCATGACTGGACTTGCACCAGTTAGTCGATGACCATGCCGGTCACACCTCGGGAGAGGCTTTTCAGCCGCAAGGAATTTTCACCGATTCCTACATCCTTGCATCGGGTGATTCACGACATCCCATGAAGCATCGGCCGATATTCATGCTTTCGAAGAAGAATAGCTTGCTTTTGAGGGAGAGTGTGGTATCGGGTCGGAAAACTTTGCCGCGGCATATGCCGCCGGGGAAGAATCATGGGATGGTAATCGGGGGGATGGTAATCGGGGGGACGGTAATCGGGGGGATGGTAATCGGGGGGACGGCAATCGGGTGTCGGATTTCGGAGAATAGGCAGTTTTCACCTGCCCGATCCGGTTCCGCCGATTCAGGAAATCGAAACGACAGTCAGGAAAAACAAAAACGGCGTGAATACCGCCGTCAAGGAGGTTATTTCAATGGGCGCTCTTCATTTTATCGGCGGCGAAAAAGGCGGTGTGGGAAAATCGGTCATGGCGCGTGTGCTGGCGCAATATTGCATCGATCGGGAAGCGCCCTTGGTCGGGTTCGATACGGACCGGTCCCATGCATCCTTTTCACGGTTTTACGGGGATTATGCGGCGCCGGTCATTGTCGATAGCTACGAAAGCCTGGACGCCATCCTGGATGTCTTCGAGGATGGTTCGGACAAAAACGTGATTGTGGATCTGGCGGCGCAGAGCTTTTCGCCGGTTTCCCGGTGGATTCTCGAATCCGACTTGTTTGAAGCCGCCGGAGATTTGAACATCGACGTGAACCTCTGGCATGTCATGGATGACGGCAAGGACTCCGCCAAGCTGCTGGGCCGCCTGATGGAAACCTACGGCCCGGGCCCCCGGTATATCGTGGTTCTCAACGAGGCAGGGGATCGGATTTTTCCGGCTTCGAGGATTCGGAGGAAAAGCAACGCGCCGTCGAATGCCGGGCCGAAATCATGAGGCTGCCCAAACTCCATGAATCGACCATGCGGAAAATCGACCTTTTCAATTCGAGCTTCTGGGCGGCGGTGAACAACAAAGGCCGGAACAACAATGCCCTCGGTATTCTGGAGCGCCGGCGCGTCCACGTCTGGCTTCGCAAGGCTTATGAAGCCGTCAACAAGGTTTTACCCGAAACGAAAACGGAAATTTTTCCGGATCAGGCCGAGCCCCGCTGAAATCCACATCCGAGCCCGGGCCGTCGCTCTCGGGTTCGGATATGGGTTACAGAAACTTGGCCGCATTCATCCCCACCCCCTTGCCGGGCAGGGTCATCAGGGTGGAAGTGCCGTGAGCGACCAGTTCGCCGTCCGAATGCACCACCCCGGCTTCCGCGTAGCTCACCGACTTTCCCGATCGAATGGCACGGCCTTTGGCGATCAGCCTTCCTTCGGTAACCGGCTTGAGGTAATTGAGCTTCAAGTCGATGTTGACCAGCCCCGCATCCTGGGGAACCCGCATAAACACCGCCCAGAAGGTGGCGGTGTCGATGAGAGTGGCCAGCACCCCGCCGTGGACGATGCCGAAGGGCTGCATGTGGCAGGCGCCGATGTCCAGTTCAATATCCGCTTTGTCGATATCGATCGCCGCCAGTCGCATGGACATATGGCTGGGGTACGGACTGGTGTTGACGATCCGTTTCAATTCCGCAATGAATTCCGGGTTGGGAGTCGGCATGATGGTTCCTTTTTCTTTCAGCGTCTCAATTCCCTCACTCAACCAAAAACGCGTCTTTGCTTCTGCATGGCTTCCATCCTTTCCTTAGCATATGCTTATACATCTTGCCAGGATGGATACGTTGTCAATCATCCAGCCCCATGCGCCTTCATAGTCTCAATTCCGCGACACACGCGATGCATAAAGGTTGCATTCATGCGACCTTGCGGTTTTTTCTCCACCCGAATCCATCCAAACACTTTTCTCTAACCCACCTGTTTTACTCTTTTAAAATTTAAACACCTCCTTTTCGGAAGCCTTTGGCACATCCATTGCTATATCTTTCCTCAAGATCAACAAAGAGAAACGGTCAGGTCAGGCGAATGAAATTGGCGATCGCGATATGGAACAGCCGGATTTCTCCGGTGTTCGATGTGTCCCGGAAAATCCGGTTGCTGGAGGTCGACAACGGTGCGGTGGTCTCCGCCGGCGATCAATCCCTTCCGGAGGAAAACCCGGATTTGAAGCTGCGGCGTCTGGCCGCGCTCGGCGCCGACACCTTGATCTGCGGCGCTATTTCCACCAAAGTCCGGGAAATGGCCCTGGCCCGGGGGTTTACACTGATCCCCTTTGTGGCCGGCGAAGTGGATGCGGTCATCGAAGCCTGGCTCAGCGGAACCCTGGATCAGGCGGTCTACCGAATGCCGGGATGCAGGGTGCGCCAGTGCGCCTTCAGAGGACGCGGAAGAACACGGCCGAACCGACTCGGGCCTCAACGGTCCGGAACCGGCGATACGGAAAAGGAGAGATAATCGATATGCCTCGAGGAGACGGAACCGGCCCCATGGGCGGAGGATCGAAAGGAAGCGGATGCCGCCGACAAGGCGGAGGCGGTCGCGGCGCCGGAAACCGGGCGCCTCAACAGAGACCCGGAATCGGTGGATCGCTTCCGAGCGAAATTTCTGAAAAAACGAGCGGGAATCAGGCTGAACCGGCCCCCCGCCGAAATGAAAATGGAGGAACCATGAAAATCATTGTGACATCCAGCGGTGAAAAACCGGAATCCCCGGTGGACCCGCGATTCGGGCGGGCCGCCAAGTTTATGGTGTACGACACCGCATCCGATCAATACGAAACCGTGGACAATGTTCAGAATCTACAGGCGGCCCAGGGGGCCGGTATTCAGGCGGCGGAAACGGTGGCCCGCCTGGAAGCCGATTGCGTGCTCACCGGCCATTGCGGACCCAAGGCGTTCATGGTCCTGAAAACCGCCGGGGTGAAGGTGTATACCGGTGTCGAAGGCACTGTGGCCGATGCCGTGGCCCGGTACAAGTCGGGGGAGTTGAACCCGGCCGAAGGGGCCGATGTGGACGGCCACTGGTAGGAGATTCAAAATATGATCCCACACCCCATAAACGAAAGCGGGTTCCGGACATGAAAATCGCCATCGCATCCGGAAAAGGCGGCACCGGCAAAACCACCGTGGCGGTCAACCTGGCACTGGCCGCGGCAAGGCCGGTGCAGATTCTCGACTGCGACGTCGAGGCCCCCAACAGCCATCTGTTTCTTCGTCCGGCCATTGATGAAACCTTCCGGGCATCGATTCAGGTGCCCCTCATCGATGCCGACAAATGCGACGGCTGCGGAGAGTGCGGATCTTTTTGCCGGTTCAAGGCCATCGTCACCCTGCCCGGAAATCCGCTGGTGTTTCCGGAACTCTGCCACGGCTGCGGCGGGTGCGCACTCATCTGCACCCGGGACGCCATTACTGAAACGGACCGGGAAATCGGTACCGTGGAAATCGGCCGCAGCGGGCAAATCACCCTGATTCGAGGGCTCCTGGATGTCGGGGTGGCCATGTCGCCTCCCCTGATTCGGTCGGTCAAAGCTCGGGCCTCGACGGACGGATTGGTCCTGATCGACGCCCCGCCAGGAGCTTCCTGCCCCATGGTAGCGGCGGTCAGCGGCTGCGACCAAGCCGTTCTGGTCACGGAACCGACGCCTTTCGGCCTGAACGACCTTCGGGTGGCCGTGGAAACGATTCGGGAACTGAAGATCCCCTTCGGTGTGGTGATCAACCGGGCCGATGCCGGCGACAACCGAACCGTGGAATACTGTGCGGCCGAGGACATCGATATCCTGGCTGAGATTCCGGACGACCGGCGCATCGCCGTCGCCTATTCCCGGGGCGAACCCCTGGTGAATGCGGTCCCCGAGTTTAAACCGGTGTTCGAATCCCTGCTTGAACGCCTTCAAACTTCAGGCCGGGAAACCCGGCGGTCGAATTGAGAACGGAGCCTCTACCCATGGACATCACCGAAATCGTCATCATCAGCGGCAAGGGCGGCACCGGCAAAACCAGCATCACCGCCGCCCTGGCCGTTCTCGCGGGAAAAGCGGCGGTAGCCGACTGCGATGTGGACGCCGCCGACCTTCATCTGGTGCTCGCCCCCGAGGTCGACCACCGGGAAAGCTTTATCTCCGGCAATGAAGCGGTGATTCGAAGCGCGGACTGCACCGACTGCGGTTATTGCCTCGATCTCTGCCGATTCGACGCGATTCAGCGCAATGAAAAAGGAGAGCTGTTCGTAGACCCGGTGGGCTGCGAAGGCTGCGGGGTCTGCGTCCATTTCTGTCCCGAAGGGGCCGTCGATTTTCCGGAACGGGAATGCGGAGAATGGTTCCGTTCCGACACCCGGGTGGGTCCGATGGTTCACGCCCGGCTGAAACCCGGCGGAGAAAATTCGGGAAAACTGGTCACCACCGTTCGGGGCGAGGCCCGGCGGCTGGCGGAGGACCAAGGGCTGGACCTGGTCCTGGTGGACGGCCCTCCGGGCATCGGGTGCCCGGTCATCGCCTCCCTCACCGGCGCGTCCCTGGTCCTGGCGGTGACCGAACCGACCCTCTCAGGGGCCCACGACCTGGAACGGGTGCTGTCGCTCACCCGCCATTTCAAAATTCCCACCGCCGTCTGCGTCAACAAATGGGACCTCAACCCGGAGATGGCCGATACCATCGAAGCATCGGCCTCGACCGCCGGGGCTTTTTCGGCCGGACGGGTCCGGTACGACAAGGCGGTCACGGCGGCCCAGGTCTCGGCCGGCGCCGTAACCGAAGCGCCGGGCGGCGCAACCGAAGATATACGAGCGGTATGGAACCGTCTTAGGACCATCGGGTCCGACCACGGTCTTCACTTTGCAGATCCGGCCCCGGCCGGGTAAATTCTTTTACAAACCATTTAAGGAGGATCAATTCATGCGTATTGCAATACCCCTGGCCGAAGGAAAACTGACCCCCCATTTCGGGCACTGCCAGACCTTCGCCTTGATCAATGTGGACCCGGATACCAAAACCATTCTGAATCGGGAGGATGTGGCGCCCCCGCCCCACGAACCCGGGGTCCTGCCCAGATGGCTCGCCGAACAAGGGGCCGGACTCGTCATCGCAGGGGGAATGGGCGGAAGAGCCGTTTCCCTTCTGGATGAACACAACATTCAGGTTCTGGTGGGGGCCCCGGTGGACCAGCCCGAAAACCTGGTCAAGGCCTATCTGTCCGGCAATCTAAGCCTCGGCGCCAACGCCTGCGACCACTGATATCCCCTGTATCCCTTCCGCTTTTCAAATGCGGGGATTCAAAAGGAAATATCCCGGATCGCTTATCCCGGGCAGTTTGTCGAAATAAAAATACCGTGCTCGCCGCCGGGGGATGAATCCCCCGGCGGCGACGTTCGGATGGCATTCTGATTTCCGGGAGTCGCCTCCTCCCTTCCATCCTGTATGGCCTTCCGGCTGCAATGAATTTATGATTTTTCTTTTTTTCTCGAACAAATCAGTTGACAGCCCTGAAAATCCCTGATAGGGCTACAGAAAAATCAACAGGGAAATATATCCAGCGAATGAAACCCATTTTCGGCCTTATCAACATTATTAGCCTTATTATTATTC
>JAABSQ010000205.1 GCA_011390315.1 Desulfobacteraceae bacterium | reverse complement strand
TGGTTTGTATCCTCGCATCGATTTCGCTCCTATTCGTAACGGTTCATCAGTTTTCGAAAAATGACCAGCTTCTGAACGTCCTGGGTGCCCTCGCCCAATGCCGCGGCCCAGGCATCCAGCGGAAATTTGTGGATGGGATGTTCATAGATCACCGAGGCGGCCCCGAAGAGATCCGCGGCCCAGGCGCACACCGCCTTGGCGATATCCACCGAGAGGTATTTGGCCATGGCGGCTTCCATTCGAAAGTCCCGGTCCTGGTCCATGGCCTCGCAGGCCTGAAACAGCATCAGCCGGGCCGCTTCCATGCGGGCGTGAAAATCGGCCGCCTCGAAGGCCTTGGCTTGAAAATCGATGAGCCGTTCGCCGAAAACGGTCCGCTTTCGGCCGTGGGCCAGAGCCAGGTCGAAGGCCCCTCGGGCCGTGCCCAGGGCCAGGCCGCTGATGGGCACCCGGCTGTGGGTGAAGACCGACAGGACCTGGGAAAGCCCCCGGCCCCGCTCGCCCATGAGGTGGTCGTCGGGAACGAAGACGTCGGTGAAGGTGATTCGGGTCAGGTCCGAGGGGATCCAGACCTGTTTGTTGAGTTTTTTCCGGTCGATGCCGTCCTGGTCGAGATTCACCAGGAACATGGAGAGCCGCCGGTTCCGGGACGCCTCAGGATCGGTCACGGCGGTAACCGCCGCCAGATCGCTGATGGCCCCGTTGGTCACATAGGCCTTGGCGCCGTTTAGGATCCAGCCGCCCTGGGCCCGCTCCGCCCGCATCGCAATGTTGGCCACATCGCTGCCGGCATGGTTTTCGGTGTTGCCGAGGCAGAGCAGCGTCTCCCCGCGCACCGCCGCCGGTCCGTAGGTCTGGTGCAGGTGGTCCGATCCGAAGAGATACAGGGCCATCAGCCCCAGGTCCGAGACCACCAGGGTGGTCACCGCCACGCCCGGGGAGATCCGGGCGACGGCTTCGGTGATCAGCGACTCCCGCAGGCCGGAATGCTTCACCAGTCGCCCGTCTTCCAGGGCGAAACCGAACCAGCCGCCTTCCCCCATGGCCCGGAAGAACTCGGCGGGGACCCGGCTTTCTTCGCGGTACCATCGAGAGACATGGGGTTTCAGCTCCTCGTCAAGAAAGATTTGGAATCGGTCCATTTCACGGGCCAAAGAATCGGAAATAGTAAACATCATGGGGCCTCCCGGGAAGTTGGGGTGCATTTCATGGGGCGGAATCCTTCCAGTGCCACCACTTGAGCTTTTCCGGCTCATGATTCTTGTGGGACACGTAGTAGACGGCGCACCGGAAAACGTAGAGCATGCACCGGTCCACGGTCACGCCTTTGAGCCGGTTGAGGCGGTCGTGGAGATCTTCTGGTTCTTGGCTGACCAGCTCCGACTTGGATCGGAATCCCATGTCGTAGAAATCCCGGGCGATCTTCTCCCCCACCCCCGGGATGTCGCGAAAGTCCCGAAGGACCCGGTTCATGGCCGCCGATGATGCCGCATATCGGGCTTCAAACGCCGGGATAAAAGCATCGGCGGTTTTCCCGGCATAGAGCCGGACGATCCGGGCATGGAAATCCCCGTAGATCGCGGTGGACGGCGGAATCGACTGGTGGACCAGGTTTTGCATATCGGTGTAGGACCCGGCCGGCAGGCCCAGCCGCCCAAACAGACGGCCGGTGTAAGCGTCCACCACGAATATCGGCCGGTTGAGCGCGTAACAGAGAATCGCATCGGCCGTCTCCGGCCCCACCCCCCGCCAGGAGAGGAGCCGCTTTCGCAGCGGCCCGGTCTCCTCGCGCCGAAGGGCCGGAATCCCCCCGATCCGCAGGAGTTCTTCGGCGATCTCCTTCAGCCGCAGGGCTTTCTGGTTGAAATACCGGGCCGGCCGGATGAGCTCGGTCAGACGGCCGTCGCTTTCCGCAAGGGCCGAGATATTCAGCAGCCCTTCCCGATTCAGATTGACGATCGCCTGCTCGGCATTGGCCCAGGTGTTGTTCTGGGTGAGAATGGCGCCGACGATGATCTCAAAGGCCTCGGCATCGGAGACGGTGCGCCCCTCCCGCCCCGGCTGATAGACCGGCCGGTCCTGCCCCGGTACAAAGGTGGGCCACCACCCCCGGGGGCCGAGGTGTTCGAGGAGGGTCTCGTTGAGCGCGATGACCTTGCGCTTGAATCGATCGGGGTAGGTCATGGGGGTCACAACAGAATCAATCCTTGCCCAGGTACTGCCCGGCGTAATCGGCGGTGGTCAAGGGTTTTGCATCGGAAACAAGGTCGCCGTCGATCACTTCTCCGATGAACAGGGTGTGGTTTCCCGGCTCGTACCGGGTCCGGACCTCGCATTCGACAAAAGCGACGCAGTCGGTGAGAATGGGCGAACCGGTTTTCCCCGGTTTCCAGGCGAGGCCGGCGAATTTGGCCGCCGGGTCGGGGCCTTTGAAGGTCTTCAGGAGCGACGTCTTGTCTTTGGCCACCCCATGCAGCGCAAAACCCCCGCTTTGGGAGATGAGCCGGTGGCTGTACCGGTTGGGATGCACCCCGACCATGACCAGAAGCGGATCATAGGAGACCTGGGAGACCCAGGAGGCGATCATCCCGTTGATTTCTCCGTCGTGGGCCGAGGTGAGCACGTAGATGCCGTAGGTCATCTTGCCCAGGGCGGAAATTAATTTTTCTTTCATCATGAATATATCCGTATAGGCTATAGGCTATAGGTGATAGGTCATAGGCTATAGGTGATAGGCCATGGGCGATAGGCCATGAACCGGAGAGCCGGTTCGGATTCAGCGGCTTTCCAGGGCCAGGCGGATGCCGAGGGCCATCAGGAGCGTCCCGCAGACCCCGTCCAGCCACCGGCGCACCCCGCTGTGGATGATCCATTGCCGCATTCGGTCCAGAAACACCGACAGGAACCCGAGCCAGAGGATGGACATCAGGTAGTGGATCCCGGCCAGGGCCACCGATTTGACCACCACCGGGTCCTCCGGGCCGATGAACTGGGGCAGAAAGGCCAGGTAAAAGACGGCCACCTTGGGGTTGAGAATATTGGTCAGAAATCCCTCCAGAAAGCAGTTGCGGGTCGGGACCGGTGCACCCGCCGGGTCGTTGTAAAGTTGAAGATCCGCCGGTGGTTTAATCGCCTGGCGCAGGGACTGCCATCCCAGCCACATCAGGTAGAGAGCCCCCAATCCCTTCACCCAGTAGAACAGAGCCGCCGAGTGCATCAGGATCACCGACACCCCCAGGGCCGAGAGCAGGGCGTGGACAAACAATCCGGAGCAGATCCCCAGGGTGGTGACCAGGCCGTCGGTTCGGCTGCCCCGCAGCACGTTTCGCAGCACCAGCAGGGTATCCGCCCCCGGGGTGACGGTCAGGGCCGCGGCCACCAGGGTAAAGGCGAGAATCTGGGGATCAGCCGCGAGCGGCATTATCGACCTCGGCCTGTTCCGCCGTCCACCGCTCGATGCGGTCGATCATCTTTTGGTAGTGGGTCCCTTTCCAATAGATGCGGCCGCAGTCGGTGCAGCGGAAAAATTCATCATAGTATTTTCGGGTGCGCGGCTGCAATCGGGATTGAATCGCGGCCTTGTTCACCGGTTCGATCAGACCGTTGCAGTTGATGCAGCGGCGAAAAGGGCGAATCTGTCCGTAGAGGTCGAAGCGATTCCGGACCTCCCGAATCTGTTCCTCGGGATCGGTGGACCGCAGCCAGTACCCGTGGGTGACGGCGCTGTGCTTGAGAATGCCGATATCCCGGGTCAGGATGATGCGCCCTTCTTCGGCCGCGATCTCGATGATCTCGGGGTCGTCCAGGTCGTTTCGGTATACGGTATCGAACCCGAGAAGCCGAAGGGACCGGGCCAGCTTGCCGAGGTGAACGTCGAGGATAAACCGGGTCTGTCGAAGCGGCTTTTCCCGGAGCCGGATCAGGGGGGAGATGTCGAGGCTTTCGAACATCGGATAGACCGCCACCCGATCCCCGTCCTGAAGATGGCGGGCAAAATCCACCGACCGGCCGTTCACCAGAATCAAATCCACCTCGGTGTGGGGCACCCCTTCGGCCTCGACCGCATCCTTGACCGCCGGTTTTCCGTCGAAGGAATAGGGATAGGTCCGCTTCCGTTTGGGTTCCGGCAGAAAATCGTTCAACTCTTCATAAAAACGGAAAAAGGCGGTCTTGGCTGCCACGATCCCATCGATTCCTAAACCGACACCACGGCGTTGTCGATGTTCGGGTAGGGCGAGGACTCATACCGGTCGGCTTCCGGTTCGTTGACCCATTCCTTTCCGTTGACCAGATATCGAAACTGGTAGTCTTTTTCTTTTTCCAGATTGACAGTGACTGTGAAATCACCGCCTTTGAGCTTCTTCATAGGAATGGTCTCCAATTTCCAATCGTTGAAATCGCCCACCAGATGAACGGTATCGGCTTCGCCGACAATCTCCGGGGTGACTTTGAAGGTGACCTTGCAAATCGGTTTGGTCTTCAGAAACTGCTTTTTCATGGCCATGGTTCTTTTCCTCCTGATGGATGCGCTCGGGTCGCGGATGTTTACCTGAAATCATTGTTTTTACAAAGGTGGAACGAATGGCCGATATAGTACCGGATAATCGGGAAATCTTCAAATACAATTTGAGAGGGGATCGCCGATTTTTGAAGCGGCCGCGCCCGCCCGTCTCCACGGTGTCCGCCCTGGTCTTCGGCGGCAGAAAATCGGGCCATTACAGGGGGGGCCTCGATCGGGTCGGGTAAAAACAGGAGATCGAAGAGGCGGGATGATTTCGAAAGCGGCCTACAATGTGTTGAGATATGCGATCAGCCCCTCCACCTGTTTTTCCGTCAAATCCGCAAAAGCCGGCATGTCCTCATACGGATTCCGCAGCTGGGATCGGATATTGGCTTCGGAGACTTTGCGCCCGCTGGCCGGCAGGATGTTGCCCACGAACAGGCCTTTGAGCCCCGGACCGATCTTGGTGGCGGTTTTGTCGGTGTAATGGCACATGGCGCATTGGTCGCTGAAGAGATCGGCCCCGAGCGACACCAATTGTTCCCGCCCCTGCCCTTCTTCGGCGGGCTGCACCCCGCCGGGAGTCTCGCCGGTCGGCGGCTTAGCGGCGGCCCGGTCGCCGTAGACGATTTCCCCGCCGAAAAAACCCAACCCGATCACCACCAGAAAGGTGAGAAAATTGATGAACAGCAGCTTTCCGGGGCCGGTATTCGATTTAATGGCCCGAAACCCGCCCCAGAAAAGAAACAGCAGAAAAAAACCGGCCAACACCAGCTTCATCTGAAACGGAAACAGAAAAGTGCCGCCGTAAAAATGGACCCAGTCCACCCATCCGAAAAAGACGGTGAACGGAAAGATGATCAGGGTCAGTACCATGCAGTGCCGGGCGGTCTGAAACAAACCGGGCCGTTTAAATACCACGGCCGCCAGCAGAAACAAAAATCCGCCCACCGTGAGTCCGATGGGCGGGTGGGTGAATATGGGGTGGACCGGATGGGGATATCCGATCCCTCTCAGAGTGTCGTAAATCAGCCCGGGTATGCCGGAATTGAATAGAAAGTCCATTGAATCGCCCTTCGCGGTAGCCACCGGATTTGAGAGAAATGGTGCGGCTTCATTGACGCATAAAAGGCCGAAAGACGGAAAAGCAGGGTGCCTTTTCGGTCTCCGGCCTTGGAATCTATTCGGAGGTGGCGGGGGTAAAAATCCAGTCGTTGGACTTTTTGACCTGGTGGCACTGGATACAGCCCTTGGGCATCCCGGAAGCCATGATCTTGCCGTCGGGGCCGTACTTGGCCCAGAACCAGTCGCCCGCATCCGGGTTGTATCCGTCGACTTTATACATCGGGGTCACGGCCATCAGCGATTTTTTGTCTTCGCCGTAGTTCTCTTTGACCAAAATCGCACCGGCCGGCATCGGTTTGCCTGCTCTGACGGCATTGACGGCGATGGGATTGGCAAAGAGCTTCAGGTAAGCGCCGTGCGGGCTTTTGCCCGGATACATGCCGCTGTGGCCGGGCCAGTGATCCCAATCGGTGTAGGGATTGTCTTTGGAGATGTACTGCCAGACTTTTTCTCCGTCCGGCGGCGGCAGGGCCTCATCGGCCCCGAACAGGGCG
>JAABSQ010000204.1 GCA_011390315.1 Desulfobacteraceae bacterium | reverse complement strand
CTCTTCTGCCACCGCAAATGCGGTGGCTATATTCGGCCCCACGGCCACCAGGCCGTGGTTGGCCATGAGCAGGGCGTTGTATTCGCCGATGGTGTCGGTCACATTCCGGGCCAGCGCTTCGGTGCCGAAGGTGGCATAGGGGGCCACCGGCACCTTTTTTCCGGCAAACCCGACCAGGTAGTGAACCGCGGGAATTTCCCACTGCAGGCAGGCCATGGTGGTGGCATAGGGGGAATGGGTGTGAACCACCGCCCCCACATCCGGTCTTTTCCGGTAGAGAGCCAGATGGAAGTTGAATTCGCTGGAGGGGGT